>CALMVQ010000141.1 GCA_937873135.1 uncultured Scytonema sp.
TATAACACTTTTGACTTTTGACTTTTGACTTTTGACTTCCGCCTTGCGGTACTAGGAACTCAGAATTAATAAAAGGTATTTGCACCCTATTCCCCGATAGTTGTCACGCCTAAATTTATAACTTCAAACTCCAAGCGGCAAAAGCTAAAGCACCCCAACCTGCAATAAATGCTGCTCCCCCCAGTGGTGTGATTGCTCCTAAAAACTTAACACCAGTTAAGCTGAGAGCGTACAAGCTGCCTGAGAAAATAACTATGCCAATTATAAACAGCCAACCTGTTGCTACAAGGGTAAGTGGAGGAGACTCAGTGCGACTTAATAATACTGCCACTAGCAAAAGTGCCAGAGCGTGGTACATTTGGTAACGAGCGCCAGTCTCAAAAATTTCTAGAGAACGCTCACTCATTTTTTCCCGCAAAGCATGGGAAGCAAATGCCCCAGCGCCAACAGATAAACCGCCTAGAATTGCGGCTAAGCTCAAAAAAAGTTGCGTCATATCGCTCTTTTGTGCGAACAGCTAATTGCTAAAAGTACTAAGGCAATAAGAGGATCACGACAATTCGTAATTCGCGCATTAGAGCCAATTACAAATTATATAGCAATTATATCCGCCTTCTCCAGAGGTGAAATACTCAGACATTCGACCAGAGAGCGAGAAGTCGGGAGTGTTATTTCTCGTCATGACGAATTACGAACTACGAATTACAGATGATAGTTATGCTCCTATTACACATCAAAATAGTAGGAGATTCCTCCCTCTTCGCTCACCTTAAAGTTGGCATTAAAAAGTTTAGCTTGCTGATCTAAATATTTCCTTGCATCTGCTGGTGGTAGCTGTGACTGCATTGCAAAGCCTAAAAGAGTAATGCTCCCATTTTTTTCTTGAATCATGCGATAAAAAGTGGACTGGAGGCGATCGCTTGTCTGTTCCTGTAGCGCTTTTTTCTCTTGCTGACTGCGACGATACAATCCCATAGTCAGCCAAATCCCCAGCACTGAGGTGGGAAGGCCTAAAATTAAACCATTTATGGCAGTATTATCAAGTGTAGAAGCAGCATCTATATTCTGATAATCAGGAGCATCTTCTACACCTGGTGGAATAGGCTCCAGCATGGTATTCTTTTCCATGACTGCAGAGAATGATAGCGTCGTAAACATGAATCCAAGTGTCAGCAGCCAGCCAGCAGCTAATTTTTCAGCCGTCTTCATGAGTTCACCGTTTTATTTGAGCTTTGCTGCGATTCTAACCTTACTTACGTGTGGCTTCCAGTAGTTGAGAAAAATAGAAGCGCGTTCTGGTCATGGATTGTCGTTGAACTGAAAATCCGTTACTTTCCAAAATTCTGATTACATCAGCCTTACGGTGCAGATAAGCACGAGTTGCTTTACTTGCGCCTGGAAAGAAACTACCTATTTTCTTTAATAAGCTGAGGGCAAAGGTTTTCGGGGCAAAACTGAGAATTATTCGTGAGGAAGCCAAAGATGCTAGGTGAGAAATCATCTCTGAAGCTTTTTCTTGTGGGTAGTGGATGAGTACATCGAGGCAAATAACCGTATGATAGTTCCCACTTAACTTTTCTAAATCCTGGGTAGTAAAAGTGGGATTTTCAGCATTTCCCAAGGTTTGTAAGGATCTTTCCTTTGCCTCTTCCACCATTTTTTCCGAAATATCACTGGCATAAACCTTTGCCCCAGCTTCAGCTAAGGGGATGCTGAGACTACCCACACCACAGCCAGCATCACAGATTGAGAGTTCGGCTAAATTGTTGTCGGCTTTTAGCCAATCAAGAAGCGTATCCACCGTTTGCTGATGCCCATTACGAATGTCTAGCTGGACTTTATTGACTTCGCCATTACCATAAATGCGTCTCCATCGGTCAAAGCCTGTGGAATTGAAATATTCTTTAACAATTTTTTTATCATCAACTACGTTCATAAAACTCTATTTGTTCAGGTTTACTCATGGTTAAAGTTACCATTACAAACTACTCCTGAAACAGGTTCGCCAATAAAATTTGGGGTTGTCTTTCGTCAATGTCTGCCAACATGGGTTTTTGTGCTTGCTCATGCCCTGGTGATTCGCGTTTATTTGTCACAAATGATTTAGGACTATCTTCTAGCTGATTCGCTGCCAACAGAGTTCTTGAGTCGCTTGATCCAAATGCCAGCGCAATAAGTCAGCTGATTGATCTTGAACAATTCCCGGTAAGCCGATCGCCTGTCTGGGTGCAACTGTTGCAAGTGCGATCGCCTGTTCTACCTCACATATTCCCCACTTGACTAAATTTTCCACTCCGACTAACAAGGGTAAAGTTGTCCCTGATAATGTTCCATCTAAAAGTCTTGCTGTGCCACCTTTAACTTCAATTCGCCGACTATCCCAAGGATAAACTCCATCGGGTAGTCCTAGAGGTGCGAGGGCATCACTGACGAGGAAAAGCCCTTCTGTGCCAGAAGCGCGTAACAGTAAATTTATCATCGTCGGGCAGACGTGCTGACCGTCGGCAATGAAACCACACATGACATCAGAATGGGTGATTGCCACTCCGAGTAACCCCGGTTCACGATGGTGTAATGGTGGCATGGCATTAAAGGCATGAGTCACCATTGTCGCACCCAGTTCAAAAGCACCTTCAGCTTGGGCTGCGGTGGCTTGCGAATGTCCTAAACTAACGGTAATGCCTAGAGAACGTAAATATGGAATCACTTCACCAGTTGGATCTAACTCTGGTGCTAAAGTAATAACTTTCACAATCTGGCTGTAATCGCCCAAAACCCTCTTTACTTCGTCAATAGTTAATGGTAAAAGGTACTCTGCCGGATGTGCCCCACGTTTCTCATAATTTAAAAATGGTCCCTCTAAATGTACGCCTAAAATTTGAGCAGAAGACGTGGAGAGGGAATTAAGAGCGTCCTCTTTCATGTTGTGACTTTGGATCACATCAGCAATGACTGCAAGCGATCGCTGAATATTTTCGACTGAAGTTGTCACCAGGGTAGGTAAAAACGCATCTACTCCTGCATCCCACAAAAATTGACATATTATTTTTTCTAGTAAATAGGTGTCGTTCGTCGTTAAGTCTGGAAATGCCAATCCCATTGCGCCGTTAATCTGCAAATCCACCCCACCCAAAGAAATCCAATCACCAGCAACATCCAACACTTGTAGGTTGGTTGGCCTCACCCGTTGGAAAACTGTACCCATTGGCAGAATTTGCTCAATTCTACCCCGATTAATCAAAAGCATCTGCAAATCTTTGTAACCAGGTACTCGAGCATTGATAATGTCTAAAGGAGTCATAGTAAGGGCGGGTTTAATTTCAATAATTTATCAGCTTCTGCGATATCTTATGAAACCCGCCCCTACTGAGATCTTGCACCTTATCAATAAGGGCTGTTATCTACTGTTTATCCTACGTAATTACAAGCTTTTTGGGCTTGTATTTTCGCAACAAGGTAGTGGTGCAAGATCTGAGCCTACCAATCAACCACCAACTGTAAGGGCGGGTTTAATTTCAATAATTTATCAGCTTCTCTCGATATCTTATAAAACCCGCCCCTACCAACCAATCACCAACTGTAAGGGCGGGTTTAATTTCAATAATTTATCAGCTTCTGCGATATCTTATGAAAC
>CALMVQ010000142.1 GCA_937873135.1 uncultured Scytonema sp.
TTTTACTTTTTACTTTTTACTTTTTACTTTTTACTTTTTACTTTTTACTTTTTAAATAAAATGCCATCCTGTCAATGGTTCAACTACTCCACACAGCCAGAATGCCCAAGATTGGTCACTGTACACTAACGCTCTTCTATCACTCTGGAGAGAAAATAATCGAGATGGCTGGAAATCACGGCTCCACCAACAAAGTCCGCCTGGGCGGACTAACGTAAAAATAGGGTTTCAAATTTAATCTAACGAGAGTAATAAAAGAGCGCTAACTATCGGTTTAACGCCACGAGCCGTGATCACTCGCCCGGTTTCCGTTTTCAACCCTAGTCTAGTCTCATTTTGATAGAGGTAACGCAGTCGCTTTCCTTGCTTTGCTTGGGGAGGTTGAATCAGTCTTTCTGGGTTCACCAGCCGCATGTTCAGCCAGTGGTTGAAGTCCGCAAAGGGTTAGTAAAAATAATTTAGGGTGTATATTTTATGTCGTTTTATTCCAAGTTAAAGCGATTTGTTATCGGGAAACCTTTACCAAATGATGCTTATAAAACTGAACGGTTAAATAACTTTCAAGGCTTAGCAGTTCTTTCCTCCGATGCCATTTCGTCTAACGCCTATGCAACTGAGGAAATCCTCAAGGTTTTGGTGCTTGCCGGGGTTGCTGGTCTGGGTATATCGATCTGGATTTCCGTAGTCATCGTATCACTGCTAGCGATAGTGGTTCTTTCCTATCGACAAACCGTTGCTGCCTATCCCAGTGGCGGTGGAGCGTACATCGTTGCCTCTACAAACTTGGGTCGCAACCCAGGTCTATTGGCAGCTGCTTCGTTGATGATTGACTATATCCTAACAGTAAGTGTAAGTATCGCTTCTGGGGTAGAAAACATTACCTCACTTCCCCAGTTAAAATCATTACACCCTTTCGCAATTCCCATCTGTTTAGGATTGATTTTCTTATTAATGATCATGAACCTGAGGGGGATACGGGAAACGGGCACAGCCGTGATGGTTCCAACATATGCCTTCGTTGCTAGTATGTTTCTGATGATTGGCGTGGGTCTGTTTCAGCAGGCTACTGGTCAAGTTCATGTAGCCCCACCAGCCATTAAGGCATCAGAACAGCTTGGGATATTTTTTGTTCTCAGAGCATTTTCTCAGGGTTGTGTAGCGCTCACTGGGGTGGAAGCAATTTCAAATGGTGTTCAAGCCTTTAAGGAACCAGAAGCGAAAAATGCTCAGATAACCACTGCCGCCATGGGTGTGATCCTGGGCACAATTTTTCTAGGCATTACCTACTTAGCTAATATTTATCATATTGTGCCAAAAAAGGATGAGAGCGTCGTGGCGATGTTGGCTCATCAGATATTTGGCGATGGACCGATATACACCTTGACCCTAGTTTTCACGCTGTTAATCTTAATCTTAGCCGCTAATACTAGCTTTGCGGACTTTCCTCGTGTTGCCTCTTTCTTGGCTAATGATGGATTTTTGCCCCAGCAATTACAACTATTTGGTGATCGCTTAGTTTACTCCAATGGCATTGTTGTGCTGAGCATCTTTGCTAGTTTGTTGATTGTGGTGACAGGCGCTAGTGTTGATGCACTTATTCCTCTGTATGCCATCGGCGTATACATTTCATTTACTCTTTCTCAGTCTGGGATGGTGAAGCACTGGCTTAACGAGCGATCAGAGCATTGGCAAGTTAAACTTTTTCTGAACGGTTTGGGAGCCGTTTGTACAGGAATTGTGCTGGTAATCATTGCCACAGCAAAATTCACGGAGGGCGCATGGGCTGTATTGATTGCAATTCCACTGGTGATCGCCTTATTCCTCGCCGTCAATCGACACTACAAGCTAGTTGACTCTCGTCTCGCTGCCAATGATCAAGATTTAGAAAATTTTGCTTCTGGTTCTGATCCAGAGTTTCTCCCGCCTACGGCTGTTGTTGTCGTTGGAGAAATTCACAAGGGAACGCTAGAGGCACTCAAATATGCCCACAGCATTGCCGAAGAGATTGCCGCCATCCATGTAGACATTGGTCGTACAGATCGAGACGAGCTACAAAGCCAATGGCAAAAGATCGAAAAAGATGTTCATTTGGAAATCATCGACTCACCTAAGCGTTCACTGTTGACTCCGATTGTTAATTTCGTAACTGAGTTTGAAGAAAACCACCCTGATACTTCCACAACGGTAATCATCCCAGTGGCTGTCACCCGTCACTGGTGGGAAGAGCTTTTGCACAACCAAACAGCCTTTTTCCTCAAGAATGCTTTGCAGTCTAAGAGTCAAGCAGTGATTACCACTGTCAGATATTATTTATAAGGAAATTCGGTTGCTGTTAAGGATAATTGTAGGTTAGTTGAGCCAACACCGCGTAACTTTAGTTACGCGGTGTTGGCTGAAAGTTGGCATTGACTTGTTGCCCGGATTCATTTGAATCAGCTCCGCCGGTCAACGTTTTTCAGCTTATTAGACAACCGCTCTGGGGCAATCAACCCACTTTCAGACGCAAAGTCTGCCGGATAGAATCCTCTATCCGGCGAGCTTTGCGCTTACTTGTTCGCGGTTTAAAAACTCCTGCCATGCGTCTAATAGGATCGACTCCGACATCTAAAAGGTGAACGTCGTTCTGAGAGTACCGATAAACGCATCGTTGTTGCTATTTTGACCAGGAGCGGTCAACCATATCACACCAGGAGTGATAGAGATGTTGTCGTTTACGCGATACTTATAAAATCCTTCAACGTGTAATGGTATATCGTTAGCTCCTCTGACTCGACCAAGGGAATAGGGTTCTGCACCAGCGAAAAGACCCAAAAGGTTACCCTTCTTGCCAAAGTCAGGAAAGGCTAGCCCAGCCCCGTAACTCCAGGCTTCAAAGTTACGATTAGTACCAGTTTCCCCGACAATGTTGTGATAGGAGGCGAAGCCACTGATGGAGAGTTTTTTGCTAGCCTTGAATGCTGCCTCTAAACCGTAGGAGTTACTTGAAGATGCATTAACTAGAGTGTTAGCTTGTGCAGTACCGTCTACACCAACGTTTGAAGCTACTATTCCGCCTCCGTCAAATAAAGCGCTACCGCCACTATGATACCCATGGACGTAGGTTGCAGCTAATTCCAAGCGATCGCCAAGATTAACATTTAACTGTCCTAAAGCTGCATAATTGCCATTGAATAGACCCGATCCTAGTCCCGGACTATTCGGTGAGGATGCCAAGTAACCCAAAGTTAACGAACTTTGTTGAAGGACACCACCACCCTTACCAAAGTTGATGTTAATTCCTGCACCAGCGCCACCACCGATCCGATAAATCGGACTTTCAGAAGCAAAACTAGACAAAGCACCGTTACCACCGTCAGTGTCCTCAAAGTAAGGGTTAATGGTGGGAACGTAATCGCTATGAACTCCTCCATAACCTGCAATGTATACTCGGGTAGGTCCTATAGGGAAGTAATACGCTAGCCAATCTACTGAGACATTGTTATTGTTATTTGTCTCTCCATTGCCAGTAATATCAAAGGTTTGAGTACCTTCAGAGGTATTTCTGCCATTAAATGCACGATCCCCTAAGTCAAATTGTCTAGGATTACCTGTGGCGAGACGGGTATGCAGTACGTCTTGACCCGTGAAGCTAGTTTGCAAGTCTAAACGTACCCGATCTTGGAAGACAGTACTGTTATTTTTGCGAACCGTGTTACCTCCTAATGTATCAGATAGGGCAAAAATCGCTTCACCCACGAGTTTAGTGGTAGTGGAGAACTGATTTGCTTCCAATTGGGCCGTCTTAGTTTCTACTGCATCTACACGACCACGCAGTGAAGCCAGTTCTACTGAGTATTGTTCTTGCAATTTTTGTAGTGTGGCTAAATCTTGTTTAGCTACTAAATCACTTGTGGCGGTGGCAATTAATTCATTAACCCGGTTGAGACAAGCATTCAAACCTGCGGCGAACTCATATCGTGTCATCGCACGATTCCCCCGGTAAGTACCATTTGGGTAGCCAGCAATACAGCCGTAGCGTTCTACTAATGATTGCAGTGCTTGAAATGCCCAGTCTGTAGGTTGCACATCCGATAGCTGAGATACCGAGTTCACTTGCGCCATTCCATTGTCTTGTCGGGCATTCTCAGCTTCTTCTGGATTTGCTAGCAGCAGAGGTTCATTTATTTGCGAACTTGCTGGAGTTTCCCCTGCAACTGTTGTAAAACTCACAACTAGCATTGTACCGAAAACTGCTGAACTAGCCAGCAGAGATTTCCATAACTTTTTCATTTTTATCCTCACACTTAATTCTGTACGTTCGCTCATTTTTAACCGCCAGATTTAATTAAGCCTTACGGGGCTTGTGATCGGTGGCGCTTCAATTGATTCAGGCATTTCGGTTTCGCATAGAGCTTTTGCCATTTTATGATTTATGCTATCCCTGGGCCTTAAATAATCGCCTCTGGTAGCATAGCTGTGATGGGCATAAATTTTACTTAAAAATAACGGTTTACTTAGAAGTAGCCGTTTTCCTTTTGCATTAAGGCTTTAATTCCTCTTTCATTCTCAAGCAGGAGCGAACGCACAGTATAAGAACAATACCATGCTTTTCTCAGCATTATCGGGTCAAGAAGAAAGGCAGCTATGCTGGAGGCAGCTATGCTGGAGGCAGAAGGGAAGACAATCAGTGGCGGGTTCAAGCCCCCACTGATTGAAGACCACCAAATCTTCGATTTGGTGGGGGCTTGGACCCGATTTGTGGCGGCTTTGACAGAGAACAGAGTCTGAGCGTGTATAAAAGAGTACTTATTCCTTCGGCAATCAAGCCTCTGCCTTCTGCCTTGCAAGGAAGGGCTGGTCAAGCAGCAATCCATGTGTTGTCAGACAATTACGTATTCTTTCTCCGAAGCAGATTATGATGTATATAACTGCATATTGGAAGCTGTAATCACCAAGCAATTAGTAAACAGTTAATTCAGACTAATTATGTAATATTTTTTCATAAAGTCAACCCATAGCTCGCCTTTCCAAATTTTAGTTGTATAGTGATATTTTTGAGTCATTAAGCTACATTGGTCAACATACATTACGTTTATATTTATGATATATCCAGAGGTATATTTACTGGTTAAACAATAAAATTTACTAACAATTAAACTAGATTTTCGTCAACTTCGCTTTATTATGCTACTCTTTGCTTGTTTAGGAGAAGCCGAGCAATACTGCCAAGTTAATTGTTAAACGAAAAAATCCTACTGTCTGCGCTGTCTTACCGCGTTAGTCTTAGTAATAGATATTCAATCAAATACTAGATAAAATTTTCCTACTGTTTAAGGTCTTATATTTTTCACAGACTTATCTAGTGTAAATTTTAAAAATATATTTCCATATATAGATAGTTAAAATGAAAAAATAAACTAATTTATTTCAAAAATAGTAATGACAATAATATATAAATCTATCCTAGTAAACACAACTTTTATAAAATTTTTTACTAAAATAGTATTAGCTCTAAAGGAAATTCCATTTTGAATTTTCTACTAAAAAACCTGTTGAGTTAAGCCTCTTTATGTTTTTAGTTCAACCTGAGAATAGTTACTATTCCCTAAAACAGCCTCCAATTCAACACATGAATATTTATTTGGTCTACGATCGCACACCCGATCCTAAGATGATTGAAGACTGAGGTACTCATTTTACTATCCAATTTAAAGGCGACATTAGCGACATTCATGCTTCTAATCATCTCTAGAAGACTTTTATAAGTAGAGGTATTTAATATTTAATATGTATAATTCAGAGCTTTTCCAACTAATGGTATCAGCAGAACATAGGTTTCATCAGAACACTTTAATGGAAGCCATAGTAGTTCAGCCAAGATATCATACCACCCAAAAAACAGAGATTACCACTTATGGACCACAGTTAGTTACTCCTATTTGCTTAATAACTGTTTGTGTGCTCAGCTTTTTTCTTTTTAGAGCAAATTTTAGAAAGTTTCCACGAAATGGCAAAGTAGCTATCTATCGTTTTCAGCAAGTCCCTTGTACAAAATGTCAATTCTTTAACAACAATCAACATCTTAGATGTGCTGTACACCCTTCTATTGTTTCAACAAAACAATCGCTCAATTGCCCTGATTACTATCATACAAGTAGCAAAAATGCAACAAAAACTATCGATAATAATCATTAAGATCATCCCATCACTTTTAAAAATGAGATTTAGCGTCATTTATAGAAGCTATTCTGGCAGCAGGTATTGATGTCTATTCCACATTATCGCTATTAAATTAGGACTTACTTTTGAGCAGGAAATACCAAATATGGGGTATTGATTTCAGGCATTAAACCCTGATTTTTCGACACTTTTTAGGCGATGCCTGCGGCGGGCTACGCCTACGCTATTGATCCTCGGATAATTGATAAAAGCCTGAAACGACGTCTGATCGTTAAAGCACAAGATAAGAAATTTGTACAGTGCGTAAGTCCTATAAATATTAAAATAAAACAACCCTTTCAGAAAAACTTAGAGGGTTGTTTATTTGAGGTCCTACAATTTTATAAACCCTATGGTTGTGCTACCGGACATGATATTACACCATAGCTTTGTACTGAGGAGCAGGGAATGCAGGGAAAGAAAAAAAGGCTTAACTTAACTGTATTGTACCTACACTGATATTAAAAGTTGGCAGGGTCGTCATCAAGTGCTAGTAAGAAATTAATCAGGTCTGTTTGCTGTTGTGGATTAAACCCAGCCTGACTATCTACATAGAACTCATGACCTGTGCCATCCAAGTTACTGCGCTCTGGACTTAAAGCAGGGTTCAATTTGTTAGCTCCCACAACTTTCTCCCGAAGTGACCGATCTAATAACGCACGTAAACTGCTGGCAGGATCGGCAGGTAAAGCTTGGCTGAGAGTACCAGTTAATCCTAAACCATTGAGGTCAACAACCTGAAATCTGCCATCCCGAAAAACCTTTAGGCTTCCTTCTCGCACTGCTACACCACCATCATGTAAATAGGGTGCGCTAAAATACAAGCCTCGTAAGGTTGTTGTTTTGTAACCACCATTCGGTAATATACCCGAGGGTAATGTTGTGGAACTCTGGGAGATCCCCTTCGTTGGCACGTCCAGTACTTCTGCGTTAGCAGACACCGGAACGGTAGTGTCAAAAGTGTATAACTTGGGTTCTACTAACAAGTTATTCAGTGCTAACCGAGACTGAGCACGGGCTGAGTTAGTACCGATCTCATTAATAGGATGAGTTTTGTTGTCAGTAAAGAAGGGGGGAATATGGCAAGTTGCACAATTGGCTGTCTCAAATACTTTTGCCCCTCGTTCGACTGAACCACTTTTCAACGCTTGCTTGTTTTCTGGTGTGCGGTTTGCAGGTGGGACTAAGCTATTTTGGAAAGCAGACATGGCATTGGCGGCAAAGAAGAATTTGCCACTGGCTATGTCATCAGATTTTTCACTATTGGGACTGAAAAATAAACCGTTGAATGTAGCTAAACTAGGATTCAGGTTGGGATAATCACCCGCACCTGGAGCAGGGATTTGGTCTTCCAATTCTGCGAAGGAAATACCTAGTTCTTGTTGCTTCTGTTGCAGCCATACCGAAGGCTTTACTCCATCCGGTAAACGTAACCTTGTGTCAGTAGCATTCTGAAGAAATGTACCAATATATACTTCTGAGTCAATCCCCAAGGTTTTTTCACTGAGTTGGGAAGCTGCTAAGAGATTGATTTCGGAAGAATGAACTGCACTGTTGAAAACACTAAGTCCGTTAAAAGGACCGACAGCAAACGCTCCGTCAGCTGTATAGGGATGATTCTGAAACGTGAAACCACTGGGAATTTGAGTGGTGTCGTCAATGCCATCCGGTGAACTCTCGAAATTACCGAAGGGTACATCCAATACCGCGTCATCGAAGGCTTTTTCCAATTTTTCCGGGTCAGGTAATTTTACAAGTTCACCTTTACTGTTAACAATAGTCTGACCATTACCTTGGTATTGAGGGTCTAGAGGGTTAAAGTTCAACCGTGCGAACCCTGCAGCTGTATTTGGTGACAATGCAATCAAGAAAGGAATGGCAAGTTCACCATTCGGGACTCCTCCCAGACGTTTACCTTCATTTGAAACGGATGCATGACAAACAGCGCAGCTAATTCCAATTGTGCCAGTTGTCTCGTCAGCTAAAAATCCCAAAGGAAAAGTTCCTCCCTTTTCCACTTTTAAACCTGCATTCAGCACAGTTCCAGCAGGAAAAGTGTGGCTGCCTAAGACTATATCCTTCTGAAGGATAAGTTGTAAGTTTTTTGTTGGTTGACCACCCAACTTTGCGATCGCTGTTTTTATTTCTGGTAAGATGGTAGCAATACCTTGTGAAAAACCAAATACAGCTTGAAGACCAAAATTATCACCAATTTTCCGATTGAAGTATATATCTTCCCCTTTGCCGATTAATTCTTGAGTGATTTGAACTGCTCCTACCTTTTGATAGGAAACGGGATCGCCAGGGTTCAGTCCAAGCTGTTTAACTAGCTTGCCTGCTGCTTTAGGACTAAGCAGTTTACCAAAATAGTCATAATAACCGAATGGTTGAGTTGGAGCAGGTTGTAGAAGTTGGAAGTCATTCCTAGGGAACGTAGCAAAAGCGGGCTGGTTTACCATCAAGCTATTTGACAATAAAATACCAGCAAATACCATGATAAAGATGTATATTAATAAGAATCTCCTGCTGGCTTTTTTCGCAAATAATCCCCTAAATAAACGATTTTTCGAGTTGATTTTCTGGCGTTCCATATATAGGATACCTGGAAAAGGTTTTCCCATCTTAATAACACGCAAATCCAGTAATTATACGTAAAAAACATAAAAATTTATTTGAAATGAATTAAGCAATTAGGCACTTATAGGAATCATACTTGATTCTTGCTAAGTATACTGAGAACTAAACCTTTGTAAGGTAAGCTCTTAGCCCTGCAAAGTTTTTTAGAAATCAAATACTAGTACAGCACGGCGTAAATAAAGCAACCATTTAAAACAGCCATAAGCCTTGATTTATAACACTTTTGACTTTTGACTTTTGACTTTCAAGGGAGCGGTAGTAGTCCTATACCAGTAAATAAGTATTCAACAGAATTGGTAGGTATTCCTCCCAACAGGAGTGTAATATTACCGACATCTTCTTTCTTGGCTTAAGAGCGGTTTTTTAGATCGGTATTCATTTCTGGGTGTTTGGGAGTCGTTCTTTTAAAAGAATTTAATATCCGATTCTGTATACAATGCGCTATCTGCCACTATTAAACTATTAACTTGTATTCTCTTCTGATATTCAATGGCGATTTCTCCAAACTTTTTAGAATCAACTTCGTTTCCTGAGGCCGATTTGATATATATTGGTATATCTCCATCTCTTGAACATACTAATTCTAGAATAAATTGTTTTAAATCTGGTCTATGATCTCGAGAATAACCATAGGTTAACTCTATCACATGAGGTGATTTGCTCTCTTCATAAAGTATGCAAATATAGTGGCAAGACTTGCTACTAAACTCTCAGCCATTTTAACACGTTTGGATCTTTATTATAGCGATAGGTAAAGCCGTCCTTAGTAGTAATAGATTGCCCTTTGCTTGCCTTGCTTCTAACGGTGCCAAGTGAATAGTCTGCTAATATCTGTATCTCCTTATGAGAAAGCCTTTCATTTGTCCCTATTTCTGTCGCTATTGCTGGCTGGATTTGGAATTCATTATTGGGAAAATCATCTATTTTGATTTGAGCTTGTTCAGGGGAATTATTGACAATTTCTTTTGCTTTTTGCCGCTGATAATCCTGCACGGTCATAAGTTGCCAATTAGAATCATGTGAAAGTTCTAAAACCCATTGATGATAATTAAATAAACTCTCTCGATGTCCAACACTGATAAATGTTGTTTTTGTTGATTGTAGCTTTTGATATAAATTTCCTTCATTTTTCAAATCCAAAGCACTCGTTGCTTCATCTAATATAGTGAAGCGAGGATGAGTAACTACTAGTCGTGCGAAAGCAAGGCGTTGTTGTTCTCCCAGCGATAATATGTTTTCCCAAGGAACTTCTGTATCAAAGCCTTCGACTCGACTTAGCAAGTTTTGCAGGTTAACTTGTTGCAAAACTTCTTTGAGTTCTGTATCGCTCATTTGACGATTTGTATGAGGATAGAGTAACTGTTCGCGCAAAGTTCCTAAAATTATGTAAGGACGTTGGGGCAAAAATAAAACTTCTTCTAACGGCGGTCGCATCAGACGACCAGTACCTGCATTCCATAACCCAGCGATCGCTCTCAGCAGAGAACTTTTACCTCGACCACTAGGTCCCACAATTAATAAACCTTCTCCAGGCTGAACAGACAATGACAAGTCTTCGACGATTACCTGCTCATAGTTAGGCGTTTGTAAGGTGACATTCTCAAAAGCGAAATGATTCTCTTCTATTGTTTTAATAGTACTGACCTTTTCGGGTTGTTTAGTTACTTCTTCTAAAGCATCTGAAAACTCAGATAAACGTTCAACATAACTAGAAAATCGCCCAGAAGTGCCAAATTCACGTATTAATTCTTCCAGAGCAGCAGCAAACATATAGCAAGCTGTAGTAGCTTGTCCAATTTGTCCGAAATCAATTTCACCTCTAATAAATAAAGGCGCGAGTACTAAGAGTGTGAAAAATTCGATAGCAGCCCGATATCCTCTGTTAAAAATGTCCTGACTTCTCTCCCAATTAATCTTGTCTTTAGTATTTTTTATGAGATTAATAAATCGGCGTTGAATTATATGCAGTTCCTGTTTTTCTCCTTGAAAAAAAGCTATCGACTCAGCGTGATTACGAACATGAGTTAGACAATAATTATAATCAGCTTTAGATTCGAGTTCTGCTTGATTAATCTTAATCAATTCTTGATTTAAGTAAATAGCAATTAAATTGCCTGCAATTGTATAAATAAGCATAGCCACAGCCACCTGTTGCGAAATTGACCAGACAACTATTAAAAAAGTCGTCATTTCCAGTACTTTTTCGAGAAAAGTAGCTGAAAAACTGAGGGCATTACTGGCAATCGGTTCAATTTCTTGAGATAAACGTTGATCTGGGTTATCAATATCGGCTTTAAAGTTAATTTTATAATAAGCACGATTGTTCAAATATTTATCTAAAATCTGATTATTTAGCCATTCATACCAATCAAGAGCGATTTTTTTTCTAACGAATTTAGAAAGTCCTACTAAGAGCGTTATACAAACAAGCCCAACAGCATAAAGCACTAATGTGTTGATGAACTTAGAATAATCTTTTTCTTGAATAATGACATCGATCAGGTAGCGATGAATAAAACTATTAAAAGTAGTTGCACCTACAAGTACGATTGTTAGTAATATTAGGATAATAAGCATTCCCCATGCACGAATTACATCTGAGAATGCTCTTTGCCCTGGCGAGGTTGGATACCAATAAGGCAGAGCGATCGCTTTTACATCTTCCCAGAATTGAGTAAAATCTGAAAAAACATTTGTTGAGGGTTGAGCTTGAACAACTTGGGTTGGCATATTCTGGAATTAAACTAACATATTTTATCAATTTTATTACTTTTTAGTGCCAAATAATCAGTAATAAGTACCGAATGAGTAACCTCCACTCAGCACTTGGAGAGCGGAACTATCTTTGCAGTCAAGCATACTTTTTCAACGAATATTACTTACTACCTGTTGGTCGTAAATTTTACTCCCAGTTCCGAGTGTTTACTGACAACGTAGATACATGAAATTTTACTTCGTCCCGCTACGCTAACGCGTCTCTATATTGTCAGCAGATATCTATTGATTAGTCTTTTACTTGTTCAAGAAATTTTTCGAATTTTTGAACTAAGATCTGGATATGAGGCGGTGACATCATGTTTAGATGATTACCAGGAACTACAACAGTTTCTATATGTTCTACTAGTTCATTCCAGTGATATTCAAAGTCGGTATCAGTCTCACTGGCTTTAAATAAAACAATTGAGCCTGAGTAATATTGACCTGTGTAATTTTGTAAGGCTTGACCGTTCATCTGGGAAATTTTTAGAAGATGGGGAGCTTGAGCAAAGTCAAAACCTTCTATAAATATATTTTTCTGTTTAGCTTGTTCCTCGACATAAATTATCTGCTCCTCTGGTTCTAATTGCCGCAGTTCTTTTAAACAGAGGTCTAAACGATCTTTGAATAACTCTACTAATAGAAAAGCATTGTCTATTAGTTCTTTATAACTTAGACAAGGAGGATTAGTATCAATTAGAGCCAACAGAGCTATTTGTTCACCTTGATGGGAAAGTTGTTGAGCCATCTCAAAAGCTACCAAGCCACCAAAAGACCAGCCTGAGAGAAAATAAGGGCCATGAGGTTGAACCTTTTGTAACTCTTGGATATAGTGAGTTGCCATTTGTTCAATGCTAGTATGAGGTTGGTTTTCGGGATTTAAACCAACAGATTGTAGTCCATAGAATGGCCGTTCGGAACTCAAATAATAAGCAAGATGGTGATAGCAAAGGACATTTCCCCCACCAGGGTGAACACAGAACAAAGGTGGTTGATTACCATTAGTTTTAATAGGAACTAGAGCAGACCAAGGTAAAGGATCTGTTGAGGAACTCAAGAAATTTGCTAGTTGTTCGATAGTGGGATATCGGAACAAAATAGCTAAAGGTAAATTTATCTGAAAATGGTTTTGAATCTGTGTCATGAGACGAACAGCTAGAAGAGAATGACCTCCAAGTTCAAAAAAGTTATCTCGGATGCTGACAGGATGAATGCCCAGAATGTCTGACCAAATTCGTAATAGTTGAAATTCCCAAAGATTTCGGGGTGCGTCAAAGCCTTTTCGCAGTTCCTTTTGAACAAGTTTGTGAGGCGGTCTAACTTGCGGAATTTGCTCTGCTGAAATCCTTTCTATCAGTGTTTCAAGGTACTGCTCTCTTAGGTCAACAATGCTGTTCAATAAAGCCTGAAAATGTTCCAGAATCAGGGTTATAGCCGGATTGTCATAACGGTATCGGTTGTAGATGATGCGAAACTCTAGCTCTGAACTTGGGCTAACTAGAATGGTGAGAGCATATTTCGTTTGCGCCCCTATAGAACGAGCCTGAGGTTGATTCATGTCATGCTTCGCGGACTGTTTTACTGATGAATCGACTGGATGGTTTTGGAAAACCAGAAGACTCTCGTAGAGAGGTAATGATCCGGGTACTTCACTCCATTCGTGAATTTGTCCTTCAGAGCAGTATTCATAATCGCTTTGCGTGAAGCTTTGATCCTGGATATCTCTAAGCCAAGACCAAAGTGATGCTTGGGGAGAAACCTGGAGCCGCATCGGTAAGGTATTAATGAATAGACCTAACATGGATTCAGCCCCCACCAATTCCGAGGGACGACCAGAGACAGTCGCGCCGAATACCACATCCTCCAGACCACTGTAGCGACTCAAGAGCAAAGCCCAAACGCCTTGAACTAGAATATTTAAGGTCAAGTGATGTTGCCTTAGCAAAGACTGTAAAGCTGCTGTTGCCGAAGCTGTCAAGCGGGTTTTTTGTTCACCATAGCGCTCTTCCTCAGCAGAAAAATTAACAGGTTCAGCTTCTATTCCTAATGGGGTTGGGCTTTTGAAACCTTGAAGTTTGCCCCGCCAGAATGCCTCTGCTTGCGACAAATCCTGCTGTTTTAGCCAAGCGATATAATTTCTGTAAGGATGACTGGGTTCCAGTGATAAATCTTGACCTTTGCTGAATGCCTCGTAGAATGCGAAAACCTCCTTGAAGATGAGAGGCACGCACCAGCCATCTGTAAGAATGTGATGAGAAGTCCAGACGAATTGATAGGCATTCGAGTTTACTTGGAAAAGCGCCAAACGCATTAGCGGTGGTTCAGTCATCTCGAAACCACGCAGTCGGTCTGCACTGAGATAGGTTTCTAATTTTTCTTGCTGCTGGGACAGCGAAAGTCCACGCCAATCTTGCTGCAAGAGTGAAACTTCCACTCCCTTGAGCACAACTTGAAGTGGCTCATCTTGAGCTTCCCAAATAAAGGCTGTTCTGAAGATCGAGTGCCGCTCAACGATACGCTGCCAAGCTCTTTCAAAGGCTAACACGTTTAGTTCTTCAAGCAAGTTTAAAATGCACTGCTCAAGATGTATCCCTGACTCAGAAGCAGATAGAGTCTCGAATAGCATTCCCTGTTGTGAAGAAGAAAGTGAATAAATTGATTCAATGTTTTTAGTTTTGAACCGAGTTAATAACTCATCCAGTTGTAATTGATTTAACTGTGCATCTGGAAAATCACTCGGTGTATATCCTCTATTCTCTGCTAACTGACAATGTTCTATTATTGACCTGATTGATTGAATATAGCTCTGTGCTAATTTATCCACTGTAGCACGAGTATGAACATGACTATTGTAAGTCCAATCAATTAGTAATTCACCTTCTACTACCAGAGCATTAATATCCAATAGATGGTCACGAGTTTGCTTTAAACTTTGGTAAGTTCCAGTAGATTCAGGCGCAAATTTCCAACCAGTTTCTGATTGTACTTGGTCAAATTGTCCCAGGTAGTTAAAACTAATTTCTGAAGCGGGAATTGTCTTTATTTGTTCATTAACAGTCGGATTTTTACACAAGTAACACAATATACCGTAGCCAATCCCACGATTAGGAATCGCTCGTAATTGTTCTTTGATTGATTTGATTATTTCTCCTGGTTGGTTTAATGAAGGTAGTTGCAATAACACGGGAAACAAACTGGTAAACCAACCTACCGTCCGTGATAAGTCTACATGTGAAAATAATTCTTCTCTGCCATGTCCCTCTAAGTCAATTAGTACCGTTGAATTTTTCGTCCACTCTGCTATTGAAACTACTAATGCACTTAGCAGTATATCGTTAATTTGTGTGTTGTAAGCTTCATTGACTGACAGCAGCAGAGTTTGGGTTTCTTCTTGACTTAATTTCACTGACACACAAGCAGCACTACCTACAGTATTTTCTTGTTGAATGTCAGCATAATCTGATGGTAGTGCTGTTATCTTAGACCAAGGTTGGTTCAGCCAATAGTCTAACTCAAGTTTTATAATTTCTGACTGTGCATAATTGTTTAATTTCTCTGCCCAATCAATAAATGCTGTTGTTTTCGCACTTAGCTTTGGAGGTTTCTGAGTAATTAATTGTTGATAAATTCTTTGTAGGTCTGATAATAAAATTCGCCAACTTACACCATCTACTACTAAGTGATGAATAATAATTAGTAACCTAGCATCACTTTCATTACCCAAGTTAAACATCACCACTTGCATTATTGGCCCTGTTGACAAGTTTAAACTTGCTTGATATTCTGCGGCATTTTTTTCTATAGCTAGTGGTTGTTCACGTTTAGGTGTTGATGATAAATCTACCACGGCGAATGGTATTCTGTCATCTAACCCTTGGTTTATTTGTTTGTGTTCAGCTGCAACGGATGTAAATTTTAAACGCAAAGCATCGTGATGCTCTAGCAATTTTTTCAAAGCTATTTCAATTAATTTACTTTGCAGATGATTTGGAATCTGCAATAAAACTGATTGGTTATAATGGTGGGCTTCTGGGGGATTTTGTGCAAAGAACC
Source organism: uncultured Scytonema sp. (assembly GCA_937873135.1). Lineage (GTDB taxonomy): Bacteria > Cyanobacteriota > Cyanobacteriia > Cyanobacteriales > Nostocaceae > Rhizonema. The sequence continues at coordinate 15,646 of CALMVQ010000142.1, forward strand.
TTTGTTGAATGGGTGTTAGGGATACAATTCCAGTCACTATACCTTGTTTAGACTCAACACTCACTGTTGTATTGGCAACCCTGGCAAGTTCGGCGATGGTTTGGTTTTGGAATATTTGTTTGGGAGTGATTTGTAATCCTGAGTTTTTGGCACGAGAAACTATTTGAATACTCAGAATGGAGTCGCCACCAATTTCAAAGAAGTTGTCGTGGATGCTGACTTTTTCTTTGAGCAGCAGTTCTTGCCAGATATTGGTTAAGATTTGTTCTGTGGCTGTACGTGGTGCTACGTACTCATGTTCCCGGCTAATTTCCCCATCAGGTGTTGGTAGTGCGAGGCGATCTATTTTGCCGTTGGGTGTTAACGGTAGGTTGTCTAAGGTGACAAAGCCACTGGGAATCATGTATTCTGGTAGCTGTTGCTTAAGGAATTGACGCAGTTGGTTGGTGGTGAGCGATTCATCACTCTTGACTACATAAGCAACTAAGCGTTTGTTACCTGGAATATCCTCTGTTACAATAGCTACGGCTTGTTGGATTTGGGGGTGGGTATTGAGGGCTGCTTCGATTTCTCCGAGTTCGATGCGGAAGCCGCGAATCTTCACTTGGTTATCGATACGGGCAAGGTATTCGATGTTACCATTACTCAGGTAACGTGCCAAGTCTCCTGTTTTGTAAAGACGTTCTGTGGAATCACAAAAGGGATTTGGGATAAATTTTTCTTGGGTGAGTTCTGGGCGGTTGAGGTAGCCTTTTGCCAAGCACACACCACCAATGCACAATTCTCCTGGCACACCAATGGGAACAGGCTGTAAATACCTGTCTAGAATATATACAGTTCTGTTAGGCAGAGGACGACCAATAGGCATTTTTTTCAGATTGGTGTCTTCACTCAACTGGGGAATAATTTCAAACAGGGTTGCGGTGATGGTCGTCTCTGTGGGACCATAGGCGTTGACCAGACGAACACGAGACATTGGGCTTTGTTGCCAAATCGCAACATATTCGGGCAACATTACATCTCCACCAACAATCACAAGTCTCAATTGGCTGTTGGTATCTAACACTTGTGTTTTGGTCCACTCTTGAGCCAATTGTTGCCAGTAGGCTGTTGGGAGATTAACGACAGTCAGTCCAAAATCCGAAATTATTTTTTGGAAGTTTGTCGGAGTCCAGACATCTGAGCCTCGGAGTACCAAGGTAGCGCCAGCTATTAGTGTAGGAAATATCTGTTCTAATGAGGCATCGAAGTTGATTGAGGCAAACTGGAGTACGCGATCGCTCTTTCCCAGTGCGTAAGCTTGTTGAATAATACAGCAGTGGTTGGCGATCGCGCCATGTGGGATCATCACCCCTTTAGGTCTACCTGTAGAACCAGACGTATAAATCACATAAGCCAAATTAGTTGCTTGCACATCTGCGATGGGCGTAGCCCCGGCAAAGGCGATACCTACGGTAAGCTGCGCTAACGCATTATCCTGACTTAACTGAGAAATAAATTGCCAATCAGTATCTAAACAAACAACCTTTGCTTGATGGTGAGGCAACTTTTCCAGAAGTTGCTGTTGTGTCAGCAGCACTGGAACTTGAGCATCTTCCAGCATAAAGCTCAAACGTTCTTGAGGATAATCTGGATCAAGTGGCACATAAGCCCCACCCGCCTTGAGAATACCCAGTAATCCCACAACCATTGAAAGCGAGCGTTCTACACACAACCCCACCAGCACATCTGTTTTTACACCCAAAGACTGCAAGTAATATGCTAACTTGTTAGCGCGACAATTCAACTGTCGATAAGTCACTTGCTGATCTTCAAAAACGACTGCTACAGCATCTGGGGTGCGCTGAACTTGCTCCTCAAACAACTGATGGATACACTTATCACCAGGATACTCTACTTGAGTGTTGTTCCAATCAACAAGTAACTGTCTTTGTTCAACTGCTGTCAACAGGGGTAATTGTGAAATTTGCTGCTGCGGGTTAGTAATAATACCTTCCAGCAATGTCACAAAATGACCAGTCATTCGCTCAATGGTACTAGCATCAAACAAGTCAGTGTTGTACTCCCACACACCCACCAACCCAGTAGTAGTGTTCTGCATTGATAAGGTAAGATCAAATTTTGCCGTTGTGGCTTCTGTCATCAATGGAGTGACAGTTAACCCAGTCAGTTCTAATGCAGACATGGGCGCATTTTGCAAAACAAACATTACCTGGAACAGTGGTGTATGGCACAGATCCCGTTCTGGCTGCAATGCTTCCACAAGCATTTCAAAAGGCAAGTCCTGATGAGCATACGCTCCTAAAGCTACTTCTCGAACACGCAAGAGTAATTCACTAAAGCTCGGATTACCTGCCAAATCTGTACGCATGACTAAGGTATTGACAAAAAAGCCAATTAACCCTTCAATTTCATTACGATTACGGTTAGCAATGGGAGAACCAACCAAAATATCTTCTTGTCCTGTGTAGCGGTAAAGCAGAATATCATAAGCTGCCAACAGCGTCATAAAGAGAGTACAACCTTGCTCCTGGCTAAATTTTACCAATCTATCAGTTAACTCAATTGATAGTGCAAACTGTTGATATGCGCCAGCAAAAGTCTGTACAGCCGGTCTGGTTCGGTCTGTGGGTAGGGATAACAAAGCTGGTGCGTTTGCTAGTTGCTGTTGCCAGTAAATCAATTGGCTTTGCAGTACATCTCCTTGCAACCAGTCTCTTTGCCAAATTGCGAAATCTGCGTACTGAATCGGCAGTGGTGCTAATGATGGGATTTGGCCTTGAGAATAAGCATTATACAACGCTGCTAGTTCTTGGATAAGTACATTTATTGACCAAGCATCAGACACAACATGGTGCATACACACTAAGAAGACGTGTTTTGTCTGAGACAGCACTAGCAATGTCGCTCTGAGCAATGGTTCACTGGCTAAGTCAAACGCTTCAATAGCTTGTTGTTGCGCTAATTGCTGTAAAGCACTTTCTTGTTTGGTTGTCGATAAGTGCTTCAAGTCAACAATTGATATAGTCCCCTGTTCCCTCTTCCTTGTTCTTTCTTCCCTAATAATTTGCGTTGGTTGTCCATCAACAGTGACGAAATTAGTGCGTAACGCTTCGTGGCGATGAATAATTTCTTGTAAGCTTTGATCTAAGGCTGCAACATTAAGAGTTCCTACTAGACGCAAAGCCACAGGAATGTTGTATGAGGGGCTGTTCGGCTCAAACTGGTCTAAAAACCACAAACGCTGTTGAGCAAATGACAGTGGTAAGTCTGTATTCTTGGCTCTTGGTAGAATGGGTGGTGCAGACAGTTGTAAGTTCTGTTGCTGTAACTGCTCAATGACTTGTGCCAATTCAACTAGTGTTGCTGTGGCAAACAACTCACGCAATGGTAGTTCCACTTTGAAAATGTTCCGGATGCGTGAAACTAGTTGCGTTGCTAGTAGGGAGTGTCCCCCAAGATCAAAGAAGTTGTCATAAATTCCCACTGGTTCTACTTTCAGCACTTGCGCCCAAATTTGTGACAAAAGTTCTTCAATCTGAGTACGTGGGGCTACATATTTATCTGTGATTTCGCTGTATAAATCTGGTGCAGGCAATACACGGCGGTCTACCTTACCGCTAGGAGTTAGTGGCAAGGACTCCAACGTGACAAAAACATTGGGTATCATGTACTCTGGCAGCTTTGCTTTGAGGAATTGCCGCAGTTCGCTAATTGTGGGTGTGCAGTCCTGATGTGCTACTACGTAAGCGACTAGACGTTTATCACCGGGAGTGTCTTCGCGGGAGATGATACAACATCCTTCCACATCTTCATGCTGGCTTAGTACTGCTTCAACTTCTCCTAACTCAATGCGGAAACCGCGTATTTTGACTTGGTTGTCTATGCGTCCTAAGTATTCGATGTTGCCATCTGGCAGATAACGGGCTAAGTCACCTGTTTTATATAATTTACTCTCTCCTAGCTTCTCAAACGGATTGGAGATAAATTTTTCTTGTGTTAACTCTGGACGGTTGAGGTAGCCTCTTGCCAAACAGACACCACCAATGTATAACTCTCCTGGCACACCAATAGGTACAGGCTGTAAATATTTATCTAAAATATGAATTTGTGTATTGGCAATTGGCTGTCCAATCGGAGGAAGTAACGGCCAAGTGTCCACTGAATTAGTCAGTGTAAAAGTAGTGACTACATGGGTTTCCGATGGCCCATAATGATTGTGCAAAGTACAATCATTTAATTTGCTGAACAGTTGAGATATAGCCGGAGTAATCTGCAACTGTTCCCCAGCAGTAATAATTTCCCTCAAATGGCTATTAACTAACTCACTATCAACAGCGACTTCAGCTAGTTGCTGTAAGACAACAAAGGGAACAAACAGTCTCTCAATAGCTTTTTCTTCGAGGAAACCTAACAAAGCTACTGGTTCTCGGCGTAGTTCCTCCCCAATTAAGAACAATGTGCCTCCCGAAAACCAGGTAGTGAATATTTCTTGGAAGGAGACATCAAAGCTAATAGGGGCAAATTGCAGGGTTTTCGCTCCAGTAGAAATTGTATTATTTTGAAGTTGCCACAGAATTAGATTGCAAAGAGCAAGCTGATTAAGGGCTACGCCTTTACTTATATCTTGCACCTACCGAATAAACTCGGAAAAAGTGAATCAAGGGTTC
>CALMVQ010000143.1 GCA_937873135.1 uncultured Scytonema sp.
TTAAAATGATAATCATTTTTATTTATTGTATATTTTATTCTCTGGAAGTCCCTAATCTTATTTATACCAGTAGAATTACCTACTTTTTTCCACGGATGTTGGTGGTTTGTGCAACAGTTGTTTTACGGTATTGGTAGTTTAAACATTTCTGGTGGTAATAACCCTAGTAGTATCGGTTATGGAGCGCAGGTGGCAGGATTATTAGTGGGTGCAGCTTTGATGCGATTGGTGCAACAATTTAAAAGATCCCCGACTTCGTAAAAGTTGTCGGGGATTTAGGAGATCGAAGCTTAAGAGGTTGGTTGATATGAGTAAACTGAGAATACCTAATTTTCCAGATAAGCAGATGGGGCAAGTCATCGTTACCCTGACAATAACTAACCGTATTGATCGAGTTTTAGCTGAACGAGGCTTTATACCTACCGAGCAAGTTCGCGCCTGCATCTTAAATGATGTCTTAGTTGATACAGGAGCAACTTTGTTATGTTTACCTGCTGCTGCGATCGCTCAGCTTGGTTTAGTCTTGGGAGGAGAAGCAAGCGTAGAGACGACAGCAGGAGGAGAGAAGGGACGGATTTTTAGAGATGTTGAGCTATGTTTTGAGGATCGTCAAGGTACTTTTGATTGTTTAGAACTTACAGAAGTGCCGTATGCCTTATTAGGTGTGACACCAATGGAAGTTTTAGGTTTGGAACCCGATCTAAAAAATCGTAAGTTAAGAGTGTTGCCAATGAACTCTGAGCAAACCTACCTTAGCATTTTATGAGTGAACAACCAAAAAAATGAGTAAAACTCAATTTTTCAATCGCCTGAGAACCTTAGTGATTACCCTCACTCTGATTGCATTGTTTGTTGGATGTTCCTTAATTAAATTACCGACAAGACAACAACCAGGATCGCCAAATAAGAGTGTTCATCTCATGTTGGGAAATCCTAGTGATGCTACAGAAAGTATTGCTAATTCTGACAATTACTTAATGGTTAAACCTCAGTATGCACTATCATATAATAAAAGTAACGAAACTGCCAACTGGACAAGCTGGCAACTGAACAAGTCATGGTTGGGCACAATAGATCGTCAAAATAACTTTCGTCCTGATGCTACCCTTCCTGTTAGTTGGGAACGAGTGACTCCCAGTATTTATAGTAGTTCAAGATACGATAAAGGTCATATTGTTCCTTCAGGCGATCGCACTAGAACAACAGAAGATAACTCCGCGACTTTCTTAATGACCAACATCATACCGCAAACGCCGGACAATAACCGAAGAACTTGGGAAAGTTTGGAAAGCTATTGTCGGCAACTTGTAAAAAGCGGTGAAGAACTTTACATTATTGCAGGAGTTCTCGGAAGTCAAGGCAAACTCCTCAAAGGCAACGTGACGATTCCGGCTTCTACTTGGAAAATTGTTGTTGTCTTAGATCGTCCGGGTGCTGGTATAAGTAGTATTACTACTAACACTCGCGTGATTGCTGTCAATATACCTAACCAACAGGGAATCAACCCCGACTGGAAAGCCTACAGAGTGAGTGTTGACAAACTAGAAGAACTAACTCGCTACAACTTTCTTTCTAATGTTCCCATACAGATTCAAGACATCATTGAGGACAAAATAGATATCAGCCTGTCTAAAGCCGTGAAATATTCATAAAGGCTGCTATAGGAAACCTATTTGATTTGTGAAAATCGCGCCTGCTCAGATTCCCGAGTTCTTAAAGAAGTCGGGAATATTATTGTTCATTATGTTTCCACAACAAGCGTTGAAAGACCGGCTGAATCACCTGTGGACGTTTGTCCTAAAATATAAACATTAATCTCTATTGTACCCAGGCGATAAACTTGTAGATTGCTGAGATTAGTTTTAAGTGTTAAGACAAGAGCTTGATATTTTTTAGCAGTTTCTTGTTCCTCTGGACTTTGCCAATCTTCTACAGTCGTCACCCGCTTAAAGAAACTATCAAATGGTACAATTTCAACGGCTGTATCCTGTGGATGCTCTGTCTGTTTTAGAACCTTTTCAGAAGTAACAGATGTCATACCTTCCCATAGGAAAACATCAAACGGGTAGTCAGACTCACTGAGAAACACCAAGTCACGAGATGCCGCTTTTAGTTGCTCAATAATTTCTTGATTAGTCATAGATAATAAAAAAGAGGGTTTAGACATAATTGTAGTGATTATGTCTGAAAAAATTTGATGTAATTCTTGACTGACTGACTAGAGATAGGGAATATGAACTAAAGACTTATCTTCAGTCGAGTTAACAAGGATAGTGTATATGAATATCGAAAATCTAGAAACCGATCTTATTAGCTTTGAGCTCAGTGAGGAAGACGTTCAAGCAATCAGAGGTAGTGGCATTGAGGAAGCTACTGTCTATCGAGCATATCACAGGCATTTCTCGTTCCCAATTACTTGTGTTGTCACCGTAGGTTTTCCAACATCGGGTAATCCTAAACCAGGTTTTCCTAAACCTGTTGGTCCTATATTGGTTACTACTGAGCCTCCAGTAAAATCAATCTTACCTGCAAATCAAGCATACTAACTAATGAATATCAAAAATTTAGACAATAACTTTATTAGCTTTGAACTCAGCGACGAAGACGTTCAAGTAATTAGAGGTGGTAGCACTGCTGATGATTCTGTTTCTAGTATTAGCAGAAGGATTTTTCCAATTGTTATTACTGTTGTTCCTCCTCAAAAACACCCTTTGTATATTATCATTACGGCTCTTCCAATCAAGAAGTTTGATTAATTGAACCTTCGGCAAAATCTTTAGTAGGGGCTTTCGGTACTGTACCATACACAGAATGTCCCTACATCATTTCTAGAAATATCTAATAGCTCCATTAAATTACGAATCATAGAAATAAATTGTAGGTGTAGCAAAGCTATTTTTTCTCAGTAGCTAGTGCCTAACTAACAATTATTGAGTACAACAATGAATAACATTAGCGATTTAGTAATTCATTATCTTCAGCGTTATAACTGCCATGTTACTGAAGAATACATCGCGGTTTTGAGAGAGGCATGTGAAATACACCCGCCTCCTCATAGTCAGGCATGGTATGGGAATATGTATCGCCAGTACGTCCGTAAGCCAGAGTGGTTCGCCAACTCCCTCATCGTCAATGCCTTTGAAGAAGGAAATGGTTCTAAGCAAGTTTGGCAATTCTGGCAACGTGTTGGCAACCAAGATTTTGCTAAGCGCATTCGCGATCACTCTATTGACGAATCCCGCCACTCAAAGATGTTCGCGACTCTCGTTAATATACTTTTCCCGATGAGTTTAGACGAAGAGTTGAGGACACAGTTGAAATCTTTTTCTCCTGAATACAGTCAGGAAAACCATCCACCAACAACACTTGTTTCCGCTAAAGAAGTTATGGATGAGTCGTTGGTTATGGATGAATTGATCCAAATAAATTTACTAGAAATCCGGGCATTAATTTTACAACTCTTGTTGCGCCCTGTGCTACAAACTTATGCCCAGCCTGAAGATGTAGCTAAAGTGACTCGAATGTCGGATCAGTTCATCTTTGATGAGACAAAGCATATCGAATATTCTGCCTACTGCATGGGAGAGTATCTGAAGTGGGGTGACTTCGATTGGTTGCGGGAAAAAACGATTCACCGTCAACTTAGTGTCAATGAAATGTTCCCAGTAAGCGTTGATAATGACGATTCTATTGGCACAACTATTTTGAAAATAGGGAGTGGGGAGTAGGCAATACGGTTCGGATAAGCAGGGGTGATCTGGGGTGATCTGGGG
>CALMVQ010000144.1 GCA_937873135.1 uncultured Scytonema sp.
ATAATGGCTGATATTTGAAGTTGGCAATCGCCGATGAAAATCCAGTCAGAGAGAGATATTGGCATTTTTCGGAGATGTCTATTGAAGCTAAACGCGACGATCTAGATTACGGCTTTACTCAGCTGAAAAGCGGAATTGATTGCCCTCGACTTATGGGAGCGATCGCCCAAAGTTGAACAACAACCCCAATTAGTTGGAGCAATCACTACAGGACAGATTTGGCAGTTTGCAGTCCTTGATAGAGTTGCCAAACATTTAGAGCAAGGATTAGATTCATACGTTTTGCCAAGAGACACTCAGTCAGGGCTATCCCTGATTGATCTCCGGATCAAATGTGTGTGTGGGAGAAAAGTCTTAACTCAACGGTATTGGGATTTTCCTCTGTGAATAATCACTCATGAAATAAGTATAAAAAATTGCTAACTTTTTGCTTCCACCTTAAACTAGGTAAGAAACAGAAAAATTTTCACTTCTTTGCTTGTGAGTTAGGGTTGAAAAACTTGATTGGATGTCCACTAAAGGTGTCAGGGATAGGAGTGTCAGAGCAGAAGAGAGCCTTATTCAGAGGCTTCTACTCATACACAGGTGAAAGTGCGGATTACCACACTTTTTTCCCATTGCACCGCTTCATTGGTGAAAGGGGAACTCAGGGACATTTTTGTGCGCCTTTGTGGTTAATTGATAAGTTAAGCAGTATCAAATTTATGGATTGGAGCAACTGGATATATCTGGGAGCAGGATTGTCGCTGGGGTTGGGTTTGCGCGGATTACTTGCGCGTCTATTGCGAAATCCTGACTCTCATCGTGTCGTGAATGTCGATAAAAAAGACTTGTCAGCACTTGAGCAACAGATCGAGCAAACGCAACTGGCATACCAAATGGCACAGGAAATGAGCCTGTTCAAGTCGGGGTTTTTGGCGCGGACGACTCATGTATTGCGATCGCCTCTAAATGGTCTGATTGGGTTGCATCAATTAATTTTGTCAGATTTATGCGATAATCCAGATGAAGAGCGAGAATTTATCAATCAAGCTCATGATCGAGCGCTCAAGCTGCTCAAGCTGATTGACGAAATTCTAAGCGTTGCGAGGATAGAGCACGGCACAACCAAATTAGCTATTCAGCCCCTTTGCTTTGCCGAACTGTTACAGGAAGTTTATAAATTAACCTATATGCTGGCGGAAAATCGCAATTTTCCTTTCCGGTTATTACCGCCAGATGCAGAAATTTACATTTTGGCAGATCCTCATTGGCTGCGACAAGTCTTGGTGAATTTGCTTGACGCTTCTATTGCTAAAATGGAGGAAGGCAGTATCTCCATTTCTACCGGTCTTTCACCTACAAATAATTTTGTTTATATTTGGCTGGATGTGCCACAAAATGCTATTCCTTTCACTGAGCCTGTCGATTTAATCGAATCAAAAGATCAGCTGCAAGAAAATGACCAAAAGAACTCTGCTCTTTCGCTGGGAATGAAGCTACTTCTAAATCAAACTCTACTAGAAGCAATGGGGGGAAAACTGGAATTTGTTGCTTCCACCACCACTGACTCTACCGAGCATCTGACAAGACTACAGTTATCTATCCCCCGAGTAATTCCTGAAGCTGAATTTCAGGAACAGGAAGTGAACTTAGGTTAGGCTTGTTGAATAACACCATCGTGGTAGTGGAATTACACTGGAACCCTATTTTTTCGTAGAATTTCTGCTGGTGAGTTGTCATGAGGTAGACGCTTTCAACTCGATTCATGCGGGGATGACTTAAAAGAGTTTCCACTAACTTGCTTCCCAATCCAGTACCGCGATAGTCTTGCTGAATGACAACATCCCAAATTGTCGCCCGATATACACCATCGGAGGTTGCTCTGGCAAAGCCAATCAGTTGCGTTCGATCCCAAACAGCAATGACTGGATCGCTGTTGGCAATCGCTATCCTCAAATCGTCTATACTGCGATTTTTTGCCCAGAAAGCCGAAAGATTAAACAACTGTTGGAGTTCATTCAGGTCAATTTCAGATTTGCGATCGCTAAATTGAATCCGAGTATGATTCATGAATTTTACCTAATTGCCTCAGTATTTTTGCTATTTCTAGCTCATAGTTTGCAGAAAAGCAATTGTAATATTCTTTCATAAATCTTTTTAATCGGTGAGCGAAGCAAGAACTCATATCATGTCCGTCAAATCACCCAGAAAAAGAACCCCATCCCGCTTGTGGCTGACGCCGAAGCTCCCCTCCTCGCTTGCTTTGGAGGTGTTGGGGTGGGGAGTTAGCGCGCATGAGGCGTTTTCCCGCGCCCAGGCGACTGGCGTGGTGGGGTTGGGCTTTTACCTAGAAAAATCTGCCAGCCTCCGGAAAAATCGCCCCATGAAAAGTTGTTCTTTTTGTATACCAGTTGACAATTGGGGCGATTTTTCCGCTTCAACGTTGGCTCTAAACCCCTTACTTGTAATGAGGCTGGCAGATTTTTCAGTCTTTTGGTGAGACGGTGCAGTGTCTACAGAAATTATGGTTAATTAACCGGACATGAGATCATTCCAAATTTCAACTTAATCCGGCAGGAGTTACCCCTGTTTCTGATTTTCAGGACTCAGAACTCAGCACTCGGAACTGTTTGTGTGTTCTGCGTTCTGACTACTTTTCTCGGTTATGAATCCCCTTTACTAACAATCCACCGCCATAAAGGATGGCTTGCTCCTTGCTGGCGTATTCGATAAACCTGTTTCTCTAAACGCTGCATTTCTGACTGTGGTTGCCCGAGTAAAATATTACGACTTTGCCAAACTAAAACAGCGGCAGTCATCCCAATACAAAAAGCCAAACCTAAGGTAGCCCACGGATGGTATAAGAGTCCGTATCTTACCGCTACCCAAGTAAAATATTGTCGCCATAGCGAAATCTCTGTACGTATATTCCACAAGCAAACAGGCGCAACAGTGAGCCATAAAAAGCTAACAAATAACCACCTCGCAAATACTTGGAGTTGGTGTAGTCTCTGCACTTGTTGAGTAAAAAATTGGTCTGGTTGATCCATAAGCGGGTGTTAATTGTTAATTGTTAGTTGTTAGATATTGGGTATGTGTGTTATTAACCACTAACTAATAACTACTAACCACTAAGCACTAACATTAGTCGGTTTACCTGTACGCTGTCGCCATAAAGCGAGTAAGGGACTGGCGACGAAAATACTGGAATAAGCGCCCATAGCAAAACCGATAATTAGCGTTAGGGCAAAGTATCTGAGAGTTTCGCCGCCAAAGATAAATAGGGCAAATAATGTCAGCAACACAGTAAAAGTTGTGTTGATTGATCGCGTCAGCGTCTGATTCACCGCATCATCAATGACTTGCTCGATGGGATCGTTGGGATGTATGGTGAGGATTTCCCGAATGCGATCATAAATCACTACAGTATCTGTGACTGAAAAACCAGTAATTGTCAAGATAGCAACAACAAACAGGCTGTCAACCTCAACATTTTGCACTAATCCCAAAATCGAGAAAATCCCGGTTGTAATCAAAACATCATGCAACAGAGCAATAATGGCGATCACTGCGTAATCAGCTTTGAACCGCACGCTCAAGTAAATCACAATGCCGATAAACGAGACTATTAAAGCTGTCAAGCCACTGGAAAATAACTCTTGACCAAGTGTTGGACCAACTGTATCATTTTGAGTCTTTTTCGGATCGAACGCTCCCAGTTTTTCGCTCAAAGCAGTTTGTAACTTTGAGCGTTGCTCACCGTCTAATGTCTTTGTCCGAATCGATACTCCTTGCTTATCCACAATTTGGATACTACTGGTACCGAGTCCTTGAGCATCCATCACTTCGCGGACAGTTATTAGTTGAATTGGTTGAGCGCAGTTTTGCGGTTGAGTACAATCTCGTGTAAATACCAGGCGGGTACCACCAACAAAGTCGAGACTGGGACGTAGGGGTGCACCTAACAATTGCCACGAAATCACCATTGAGATGATGCCGGCGAGAAGAAGGGCACCAGAGAGACTCCACCACAGTGATCGCTGTTTGATTACACTGATTTTCATTACTGTGCCTCCACTTGAGGCTTAATAGAGGTAGGCAGATTCGGGCAAAATAGTTCGGGCTTGCGCAAATTTGGAAATCCTATTGCCGTTAACAGCAACGAACGACTACAAGTAATAGATGTAAACAAATTTACTCCCAATCCCAGCGCCAGTGTGAGCGCAAAACCTTTTACCAATCCTGCTCCCAACCAAAAAAGCGCTGCACAGGAAATTAATGTTGTCACATGACTATCTAAAATACTAGACCAAGCTCGGTGAAATCCTGCTTCTACTGAACGGTATAAGGTTTTGCCTGCTCGTAATTCTTCACGAGTCCGTTCAAAAATTAACACATTGGCATCCACCGCCATACCGATACTGAGAATAAAACCTGCAATTCCAGGTAGAGTGAGAGTTATACCTAGCAAAACAAAGCTTGCATATGTCAGTAAAGCGTATATTATTAACGCGACATCAGCAATCACACCTGGTAATCGATAATAGACTACCATAAAAATTAATACTAAAACTAGACCACCTATCCCCGCATAAATACTGCGTTGAATGCTGTCTTTACCTAAGGTTGCTCCGACTGTACGAATTTCTCCAATTGTGACTGGGACTGGTAGCGAGCCACCGCGTAGCTGAACAGCTAAGTCATTGGCTGATTGTAGCGTAAAACTACCGCTAATCTCAGCACTGCCACCAGTAATGCCGGATGTGGCATATTGTGAATCAACTCTGGGAGAACTGAGAAGTTCGTTGTCTAGGAAAATGCCGATGCCGCGTCCTGTACCTGCAAGATTCTTTGTCAAATCAGCAAATAGTTCACCACCTTTATCATCAAAACGAATGTTCACACTCCAGCTATTACCTTGAGGAGCAGGCGATGCAGAGGCGTCTTTAAGGTATTTACCGGTTAATGGTGGTTTTGTGCTTTCAAATAATTCCGCGATCGCGCTGATATTTTTTTGTAAATCTTCTTTATTTTTAACAATTCCTGCTTGATCGTTGCTCTTTTTCAACTGCTCAAGCTTTGCTTTGAACTCGCGCTCTTGAACTTGTAAAGCAAACAATTGTGGTTCCGTATTTGGCTTTTGCTTGCGAAACTCTAACTGAGCCGTACCCCCTAGCACCCGTTCTGCTTGCTGTGGATCGTTAACTCCTGGCAGTTGAACTAAAATTTTATCTGTACCAGCTGTTTGAATCACCGCTTCGGAAACGCCTAAACCGTTGATGCGTCCTTCAACGACTTTTTTAACGGCTTGTAACTCGCGATCAGTGATTTGCGGAATTTCCGGTGTTGTTTTCACCTGAATTGTCAGTTGTGATCCTCCCCGCAAGTCCAGTCCTAAAGACACTGGGACTAAGGCAATCGCCGCAATTGCAGCAATTACTAAAACTAAGGTTAATATTAATAATGATCGCTGTCTCTGCATACCATCAACCGTTGTGACAAACGCTATGATAGCGTTCTTTTAGTCGAGTTAGGAGTTAGGACCAGAGAGTTAGGAGTTATGAATTGTAAATTAAGTTAGGACTAAGATAGCCCGTCTGTACTCAATCCTTTCTCGACATGAGTCATATTTTACACCTAAATGCCTGTAGAGACGCAAGGGAGGCGCGTCTCTACTTCGCTTCTCCCCTGCCTCCTCAATCTAAACTCGCAAAGCTATCATTTTTTCCACAGCTTCCACAATCTGCTCTGGCTGGACAATTGTTAGCCGTTCCAAAGTCCCATTATAAGGAGTAGGAATGTCTTGAGAAGAAAGCCGTAGTACAGGTGCATCCAGTTCATCAAACAGGCGCTCGTTGATTTGTGCAATTAATTCTGCTCCAATCCCACCTGTTCTCATACATTCTTCAACAATTATCACTCTATGGGTTTTTCGTACGGACGAGCCTATAGTATCAAAATCCAAAGGTTTTAGTGATATTATGTCGATGACTTCTGGGTCATAACCTTGTTTTTCTAAAGTTTTCACCGCCTGCATCACATGATGTCTCATGCGTGAGTAGGTAATAATTGTTACATCTTTACCGGGACGTACAACTTCTGCTTTATCCAGAGGTAGCAGATATTCTTCTTCTGGCAGGTCTTCTTTGAGATTGTAAAGCAGAACGTGTTCAAAAAATAACACTGGGTTATCATCGCGGATGGCGGATTTCAGCAATCCTTTAGCGTTGTAAGGTGTTGAGCAGGTAACAATCTTCAACCCAGGAACGGCTTGGAAGTACGCTTCTAGTCGCTGGGAATGTTCTGCACCCAGTTGTCGTCCTACCCCTCCCGGACCACGAATTACCATCGGAATTTTGAAATTACCGCCAGAAGTATAGCGTAACATACCAGCGTTGTTGGAGATTTGATTGAAGGCAAGAAGCAAAAATCCCATGTTCATACCTTCGATGATCGGTCGCAACCCACTCATTGCTGCGCCTACTGCCATACCAGTAAAGCTGTTTTCCGCGATGGGAGTGTCTAGAACTCTGAGTTCTCCATATTTTTTGTAGAGATCTTTAGTGACTTTGTAGGAACCACCGTAGTGTCCTACGTCTTCACCAAGAACGAACACAGTAGAGTCACGCGCCATCTCTTCATCAATGGCTTCCCTTAAAGCGTTAAAGAATAGTGTTTCTGCCATTAGACCTGTTAGTACGATTATTTTTAAGAATCTTATCGTGCATTTGCAAGAAATATGGTGAGCGATCGCACTCCTTTGGTTCACCAGAGCAGGGTATCCAGCGAGATCATCATTTCCTCTGCCCCAAGTCCTTCAATCTTACATACTTTTTTTAAATTATATAAAGTTACTGTCCTCATGATTCTAACGACTGGAATTAGTGTAACGTAAGACTACTAGCTGCTCAAGGGCATATATAGAAAATACATTTTAGTAAGTCATCCATAAAAAGTATGACTTAAATATTATAATTTTTTTGCAAGTATAAATGCTTAGGCATCTTGCTGTGTCTGGCTGAACTTGAATTACAAGGTTTTGCTTTTATGCTTTCTTTAAAGCGTTGTCGCATTTTAGTGGTGGACGATTTTCCAGATAATTTATTTTTGCTTCAATCTGCTTTAGAAGCAGAGGGGTATGACGTTGATACTGCGAACAATGGTAGAATTGCGATCACGAAGATAGAAGCTTCGCCACCCGATTTATTACTGCTGGATGTCATGATGCCGGGAATGAATGGCTATGAAGTCACCCGACATATCCGGAAAAATGACCACCTACCCTTGATTCCAATTATCCTCGTTACTGCTTGTGAAGAGGCTAGTGCGGCAGAAGGGTTTGAAGCAGGAGCAAATGATTTCATCCGCAAGCCAATAAACTTTGACAAATTACTTGCCAAAATCACGGCATTGTGTTAATAAAGCATGGAACTCAGGACTCAGCACTACTAAACTGAGCATCTGGAAACCTTCTAGGTCTTCCTGGTTTGCGTTTATGCCGTTGATTAATTGATTTTTCGCTTGCTGTTGCCAACTCTTCTGGTGTGCATTTAAACAGTCGCAAAGCTTCTAAATATTTCTTCGGTGTCATCGTGGGTTCAGTACGTCCTGCTTCCCAGTTACGAACACTAGTTTCACTAATTGCAAGCCTGAAGGCAACTTCTGCACGGCTAAGATCAGCACGTTCTCTCAGGACTTGCATATCCATATTTTAAATGCTCCCTTGTAATATTATTTATGTATTTAGTAAATCAATTGACGTAAAAAAGCCAACTGAAGATTATTTATTAACTCTATTATCACTTACGTATATGGCAAAAGGGCTATCACAACTCTTGAAAATTAAAGGAAGTGGAGAGTGGGGAATGAAGAGTCAGGAGATATTCCCCCTCTCCCCCTCTCTCCCCTCTCTCCTCTCACTCGTTAAATCAACCACCGTGCGGCATCTTTGGCATGGTAGGTCAAAATTAAGTCAGCGCCAGCGCGTTTAAAGCCAGTAAGAGTTTCCATGACGACACGCTGTTCATCAATCCAGCCGTTAAGAGCAGCAGCTTTAATCATTGAATACTCACCAGAGACGTTGTAAGCAGCGACAGGTAAATTGCTGGCTTCCTTAACACGCCAGATAACGTCCATGTATGCTAGTGCGGGCTTCACCATGAGCATATCAGCGCCTTCAGCGATATCGAGATCGATTTCTTTGATCGCTTCGCGGATATTACCGGGGTCCATTTGATAAGTTCTGCGATCGCCAAACTGGGGTGTAGAATCGGCAGCATCTCGGAAAGGTCCGTAGTAAGCCGAAGCATACTTAGCCGCATAGGATAAAATCGGAGTATCTTGGAACCCAGCTTCATCCAAACCCGAGCGAATTGCTTGCACGAATCCATCCATCATCCCGGAAGGCGCTATGATATCTGCACCTGCTTTTGCTTGGGAAACTGCTGTTTTCTTCAGCAGTTCTAGAGTAGGATCGTTCAAAACCCTTCCTGTTAAATCACCGACTTGCAGGTAACCACAGTGACCGTGACTTGTGTACTCACACAGACAAGTGTCGGCGATGATCACAAGATCGGGCACTGCTTGTTTCACTGCAGTCGCAGCTTTTTGGACTATGCCGCAATCGTGCCATGCGCCAGTAGCATCTAAGTCCTTGTCTGCTGGTATCCCAAATAGAATAATAGCGGGAATTCCCAAATCGTAGACTTCTTTTGCTTCTTCAACAATTTTGTCTACCGAAAGTTGGTAGACACCTGGCATAGATTTCACTTCGTTAGCAATTCCCTCACCTGGGACGGCAAACAGAGGGTAAATTAAATCACTAGTAGTTAGAACAGTCTCGCGCACCATCCGGCGCAGTTGTGGATGGGTACGTAGACGGCGAGGTCGATGAGTAGGAAACATAGAGATTTTCAAGCGTAACGACGATCCTTTGAGGGATATTTACCCCATGAAGTATAGTACGACGCTCCTTGGCTCAGTTTTCAAAGTATTACTAAACATTAACAAGTGTAAGCTGTCTATTAAATATAGCTGCCCATCTTCAAGACTGAGGTTTTGTTTTATGCCAATCTACTTTTACTGGGGTGAAGATGATTTCGCTATAGAAAAGGCTGTTGATCGTTTGCGCGATCGCGTTCTCGATCCTCAATGGGCAAGTTTTAACTACACTTCATTCTCTTCAGATCTCTCTAATGCCGAGATCCAAGGGTTAAATCAAGTCATGACACCACCCTTTGGATCTGGTGGACGCTTAGTGTGGCTTGTGAATACAACCCTTAATCAGCACTGTCCAGAAGATGTGTTAGCCGAATTACAGCGCACTCTGCCAGTCATTCCCGAAAATTCATTTTTGTTACTTACAAGTAGTCACAAACCCGATGAACGTCTCAAATCGACTAAAATTTTGAAAAAATTTGCCGAAATTCAGGAATTTTCTCTCATTTCTCCTTGGAAAACGGAATTACTTCTGCAATCTGTTAAGCAGGCTGCACAAACTGTAGGCGTGAAATTGACTCCTAGAAGTGCGGATATGTTGGTGGAAACTGTTGGTAACGATACACGGCTCCTCTACAATGAGCTTGAGAAATTACAGATTTATGCCAAAGGCAGTAACCAGCCAATGGAAGTAGAAACTGTTGCTCAGTTAGTCAGAAATACAACACAGAATAGCTTACAATTGGCAGTAGCAATGAGAACAGGGGATACAGTCAAGGCTTTAGCTATATTGGCAGATCTTCTTACTGCTTGTGAACCTAGTTTACGAATAGTTGCTACACTCATTGGTCAATTTCGCACCTGGTTATGGGTAAAGATTATGATGGAAGGCGGTGAGCGAAATCAACAAGCGATTGCCCAAGCTGCCGAGATAGGCAACCCCAATCGCATCTACTTTTTACAAAAAGATGTCCAATCTCTTTCCGTACAGCAACTGATCGCCTGTTTACCTCTTCTATTAGAGTTAGAAATTGCCCTCAAACAAGGAGCTTCAGAGATGTCAGTACTTCAGACTAAAGTAGTGGAAATTTGTCAAGTATGTCAAAAAAGAAGAGCGTAAGCATTCAGCTACAGCGCATGCCACTCTATCAGTCGGCAAGACTTGTAAGAACCGACGTACCGCTACCTTGGAATTAAAAGTTCCTCTTGGGAAGTTAAGCTATATAGAGGTTGCGAGTCCTGTTTCCCTTGAGTGCGCTCCTTCGCTAAGCGTGAAACCGATCCCGCGCTCATTTCCACTTCCGAGTTAAAAAAGCCTGAGCTGCAAGCTTTATAGCAATGAGTGAATGGTAGGTTTATTTTCGCGCCTTGTGTAGTAGTTATGTTACCTATGTATACAAAATTCCGTTGAGGATATAACAGAGGAGGGCTCTGTTACTGAATACTTCGAGGCTAACAATTTAGACAAAGCCTAACGCTGGAACTTCTTTCTACCAAAATAATTCAAAATCCTTAACAGATTCCCACGGTAGTTGTTCATGAAAAAAAAAATGAATGGATTTTATCATTACTTTTTCCGACATACCTTAAGTCAGATGCGTTTACAAACTTGGTTGCTCGTTATTGTCACGACTTTAGGTTTGGGTTCCAGCGCTTTGCTTTCTATTTCAAAAGTTAACGCTCAAAGTTCATCAGTTAGTAATGATGAATTTAATAGTTATGCGAGAGCTATGTTATCAATGGAGCCAGATCGCCAGCGAGCTTTTAGAAAAATCAAAGAAATTCTGGGCGATCGCGATGTTCCTCAAATTGTTTGTAACGAGCCCAATAGTCTCAACAGTCTTCCTAGCGAAGCTCATAATATTGCGGTGAAATACTGTAGCCGTTACCAACAAGTTGTTGAAGATAGTGGTTTAAGTATTGATCGCTTTAATAAGATTACCGTAGAATTACAAAACAGCAGCGATTTAAAAAACCAGATTTACAAAATATTAATTCACATGCAAAAAAATTCTAGTCCATAGTACAGAGCCTTTGTAATTAGAAATTAAAAATTAAAAATTAAAAAGCTGGAAATACAAGGTTAAGGGCTGTCAGGGATAGAAACTCTATTTCCGCGCCCCATATAATCAGTAGGTTAGCGCAAAAAAAACATCCATATGTAAACAAAAATTGAGGTGTTGTGAAACCGACTTACTACTAACGAATAACTATATAATAGCCCCAATCTAAATTTATGTTTATTCACGCTTACTTACTTAATTATTTATAATCAGCAGATATTAATGTAAATTTTTGCACTAAGTAAATGAGCAAACGGTTTGTTAAGTGGTACAGCCCAATTTTCTCCCTATGGAATACACGTAGCGATAGCAACAGAAGTTTTTTTGCACTTTTGGTTGCCCTGAGCATAGCAGCAACAGTCATGCTGTCGTTTTCATTGTCAGCTCAAAACACGATTCCTCGTCCGCAAACCTCTGAGTTACGAGGCGTATGGTTAACTAATATTGATAGTAATCTTCTGTTTGAGAGCGATCGCCTCAAAGGCGCTTTACGAAAACTCAAACAGCTTAACTTTAATACCGTATATCCAACAGTCTGGAATTGGGGTTATACATTATACCCCAGTTTAATAGCAAAAAAAGTGATCGGGCGATCGCTCGATCCCACACCCGGACTTCAAGGGCGAGATATGCTGAAAGAAATTGTTAAAGTCGGACATCAAAACGGCTTGACAGTAATTCCCTGGTTTGAATTTGGCTTTATGGCACCAGCTGATTCAGAATTAGCCAAAAATCGTCCGTACTGGCTCACCAACCTGAGAAATGGTCAGCGAATTGTCCCTGAAGGTATTCACGACCGAGTTTGGTTAAATCCCTTTCATCCGGATGTCCAACAATTTATCCTAGATTTGGTCGTGGAAATCGTTAAAAAATACGACATCGATGGCATTCAATTTGACGACCACTTTGGCTTACCAGCGCAATTAGGATATGATCAATATACAGTTGAATTGTATAAAAAAGAACATCGTGGTCAAGCTCCCCCGCATTATCCTCAAGACAAAGAATGGGTAAGGTGGAGAGCAAACAAAATCACCGACTTTATGAGAAGGATGTTCTCCGCGATCAAAGCCACGAAAAAAGACTGCTTAGTTTCGGTTGCACCCAATCCCCAGCGCTTTTCCTACCCCCTCTTTTTAGCAGACTGGCAGAGATGGGAACACATGGGACTAATTGAAGAACTGGTTTTGCAGGTATATCGAGATGATTTGGGCATTTTTATCAGCGAATTAGAGTATCCAGAAGTACAAGCCGCAATTCGTCATATTCCAGTGAGTGTCGGTATTATGACTGGGTTGAAAGGCAAATTTGTCCCCATGCAACAAATTCAGACACAAGTGCAACAAGTCCGCGATCGCAATTTTGCTGGAGTCTCCTTCTTCTTTTACGAAACCTTGTGGAATTTGACCAACGAAACACGACAGCAACGCCAATCTGGTTTCCAGAACCTCTTCCCCACACCAGTTAAAGCACCAAATATCTCGCCCCTACCAACGATTCCAACGAGCCCATAATTATTAATTGTCGGAGATGTCTAATGAGTTGAAACTTGATACTGATTTGTACCGAGGGTTAACAGAATATTTGCCATTCTTATCACCTTTGAGCTAGCTTAAGAAGGCAGAAGTACGTTCGCGTAGCGTCTCCAATGGAGTTGGCAGCTATGCTGCTATGTATCCCCATAAATTCAGGCGCGTTCTATTTAATAAGGACGCAGTATTCGCGGATCGCTACGCCAGAGCGAAATACATATTTCCAACTTTATTCATAAATAAATTTAGGGGCGCGATTACCCTGTGGCCGAAGGGCAAATCCGAGCGATCTCTTCCCGTGACTCATAGCTGCCCTCTGCCCTCTGCCTTTCTTCGGTTTAAAAGCTAGATGAACTCGCTTAACTGTATCCTGTCAAACCTAAGAGTAAAAAATACTCAAATCCAGCAATTTACCAGACAAATCAACAAGAATCAAATCTGACTTTAATAATGGTAGTAAGTCTTATTTTATGTTTTAGTTAGGATTATATCTGAATTCTGTTCTGGGAACAAGAGATGATTGAACAGCTATTTAAAGAACTTCAATTTCTTTCCCATCACTCCATAAATAGTGCATCAATTACTTTTTGGGGGAAGTTAATGAAGTATGCTTTCATTCCATATGCACTTTGCTATTACTCTCTTCCCGGTGTAAGATTACCTGTCTTCTTGATCTTCTCTCCTTGGCGTTCTTGGCACGGGCAGTCGCTTCAATGGGGGGAACCCCAACGCCAGTCACCTGGTCGCGGGAACCCCGCCTACAGTGATGGCTCCGCAACGCGCTGCCCCTTGTCTATTGCGGTTTTATATATCGGTATTCATGTATAGCGGGAAGGGAGTAACTTTGTTCATCCTCCCACATTTTGTATTTTACTCAAGCGAGAAGCGTTATATGGATATATGGGCAACCGACGTATTTAATCTGAGTAAGATGCAGACCCGTCTGCCCAAAGATGTGTTTGAGTCGATCAAGAGTACCATTCACACGGGTAGCAAGCTAGATGTGTCTGTAGCAGGAATCGTTGCCGCAGCTATGAAAGACTGGGCGATTTCTAAAGGCGCATTGTTTTACGCTCACATTTTTTATCCGTTGACCAACATCACTGCCGAGAAGCATGATGGGTTTATCTCAGTGCAAAGAGACGGATCGGCGATCGCTGAATTTACTGGTAAAGCTCTGGTGCAGGGGGAGCCGGATGGTTCATCCTTTCCCAATGGTGGCAATCGCTCTACATCTGAAGCCCGTGCCTACACTGCATGGGATGTCACTAGCTTTCCCTATGTAATGGAAACCGATAACGGGATCACTTTATACATTCCCACGGTGTTCATTTCTTGGACAGGGGAAGCTCTAGACAAGAAAATGCCATTGCTTCGCTCCAATGCGGCGATGAGCAACGCGGCAACCCGATTGCTCAAACTGTTGGGGCATTCGGAAGTGGCGACCGTTAACTCTAGCTGTGGCGCAGAGCAAGAATACTTCTTAATCGATGCTGAATATGCCCAAAGCCGCCCGGATATCTTGCTGACGGGCAGAACTTTGTTTGGACGACCTGCCGCCAAAGGGCAACAATTTGACGATCACTATTTTGGAGCGATTCCAGAGCGCGTTCAAGTCTTTATGCAAGATGTAGAAGAGCGCTTGTATCGACTGGGGATTCCGGCGAAAACCCGGCATAACGAAGTTGCACCCGGTCAGTTTGAGATTGCCCCATTTTTTGAAGCGGCAAACGTGGCTAGCGACCACCAGCAGGTGACGATGACCATTCTCAAAAATATCGCCAAGAAACACGGCTTCATGTGTCTGCTGCACGAAAAGCCTTTTGCAGGCATTAACGGATCTGGAAAGCACGTGAACTGGTCAGTGGGGAATGCCACGCAAGGCAACCTGCTTGATCCAGGTGATCATCCCCATACTAATCTGCAATTTTTGTTGTTTTGCGGGGCAGTGATTCGAGGGATTCACATATATGGACCATTGCTGCGTGCCGTGGTGGCAACTGCGGGTAACGACCATAGACTCGGTGCCAATGAAGCACCTCCCGCCATCATTTCAGTCTACCTGGGCAAACAGCTAGAAGATGTGTTTAACCAAATTAAGCAGGGAGAGGTCCCAAGCTCTACTCCCGGTGGCAAGATGAATTTGGGTGTACCCACCTTGCCAGAAATTAACAGAGATCCGAGCGATCGCAACCGCACTTCGCCCTTTGCCTTCACGAGCAACCGCTTTGAATTCCGGGCAGTCGGGTCTAACCAATCAGTCTCTGGTCCGCTAATCGCCATGAACACGATTTTGACTGATTCACTCACATGGGTGGCAGATCAGTTAGAAACTACCTTGTCAAACGGGAAAGAGCTGGATGCTGCTGTTATTGGCGTTGTCAAAGAAATCATGGAGGCTCATAGCGCCGTTGTCTTTGGCGGCAATGGCTACTCTGAAGAATGGCACAAACAGGCGGTTGAGGAACGAGGGCTGTTGAACCTGCGCACCACTGCTGATGCGTTGCCAATCTTGAAAAAGGAGTCTATTAAGGAACTGTTTGAAAGAACGGGAGTTCTGTCTGTTTCTGAACTTGAAGGCCGCTTTAATGTGTATGTAGAGCAGTACATTCAGGTGATTGAGATGGAAGCCAAGCTCGTGATCAGTATGGCAAAAACGATGATTTCTCCTGCGGCAAGCCGTCACTTGTCAGAGCTTTCTACAAATATTACCAACCTAAGACAAATTGGGATTGAGTCTGAGTTTGAGCAGGAAAGTGCAAGAACGGTAGCTTCTTTGACAAAGCAGATGATGGATTCAGTCACAGAGTTAGACAATGCCATCAGCACGCATCATTTTACCCCACCCGAAGAACACATGGAGTACTGCGCCAAAACGCTCCGCCCGATGATGGATAAGGTTCGCAAATATGCAGATGCTCTCGAAGGTGAAGTAGCGGATGATCTGTGGCCCTTGCCCAAATACCAGAAGATGCTGTTTATCAAATAGCAAGTCGCTGCATTAATTTTGCGATTAAGTTGAATGGTACTCCGGCGTTGCGTAATCTATCCATTAGTCATGGAAATTTTGGATATCTTTGTGGATATCCAAAATCACGCAATCGGTTCGATTATATGAACTTCACAGCCTTATGACTTAACCAATTCCCAAACGTCCAGCTAAACCGGGAGTCAGGGGTAAAAGAGTGGCAATCATTAAAAACAAAGCTAAAAGGCCTAAAGCCGCGCGGGCATCATCGGGTTCGCTAATTTCATTTAAAGTGGGGCGTTCAAGATCCCGTTGTAAAAAGACAATCACGATCGCCCAGTACATCGCCAAAGAATTACCCAACGAAACCAACCCCAGCACAATCAAAGTTGCAAGTGTAGTTCGTCCTGCGGTTTTACGTCCGTAAATTGCTTGGACAATACGACCACCATCAAGCTGTCCGGCTGGCATTAAATTTAAAGCGGTGATTACCAAACCTAGCCAACCAATGATTACCAAAGGATGCACTTCTACTACAGGGGATTGTAAAGCCGAACCAAGAATCACCCTTGCTAAAGTTCCAACTAAAATCGATCCCGAGAAAAATTCGCTAGGCAATTGAAACGACATCGGGTGAAAACCCCAAGCCAAGCCAGAGTGGGAAAGGAGCAAACCCGTCACCAGTATTAAAAAAGAAACAATTCCTCCGGTTGCCGGTCCTGCTAAGGCGATATCAAATAGTATTTTGCGGTTGAGTAGCACAGACTCAAAGCGAGTAATTGCACCAAACGAACCAATTTGCACAGCAGGAAGAAAAAATGGCCAACTCAGACGGACTTGGTGACGACGCGCAAGGAACCAATGACCGATTTCGTGAATCACCAAAATCAAAAATATACTCAAACCAATGGGTAAAGTTTCTCCTATCCGTTCTGGATTCGCAAATAAATCAAACCTCAGTAATAACCCTGTTGCTTCTAAATTGGTCGCAATAGTTGCTACAAGCAAGATGACCGCAAAGACTTTTTGGGGTAACGTTGTCACACGGGGGTCATTACGGCTGGGCAGAACAATCATCACAGGTTTTCCATCCGTATTTTCAACTATAAATAGTCGATATTTATTGCCCAGACGTTCCTGCAAACTCGTAGAGAGACGATTGTGAACCGTTTCTGGATCGCCCCGCAAATTACCTCTGAAGATGGCTCCTTCTTGATAGGCGATCGTTTCTGTGGCAAAAAATGTATCAATGCCGAATATACCCTTGATAAGATTCAACTCCTCTTCGGGAATTGTCAGTACTTCTTTCGCCGGTGCAGGTACTACAGGCTGCATGGCACCATTTGTGCTACTTTCTTGATGTGAAGCCGTTTCAACAAGCCTCTCTGTGATTCGTTGCTTAAGTATGGTATCTTGCCCCAACTTCCGCAACTGTCTTCCCAGAAAAATATAAACCGCCGCAGAAGCCACCAACAGGAAAATTATACCAACAATGTTAATGTAAATCCCAGCAGCAAATAAGCCGAAAAACAACAGCCAGGGAGCCATTAACACCACTGACTGTAACCAGGCAAGAATTCCCAGTTTACCAAACGGTCTGGCGCGATAAAAGCTCCAACCTAAGATTCCGAAAGCGACCAGCACAATTGAGGCAATAATGGGAGTTTCTGATGAAGTCAGCATCTTTTAACCTTTGGTTATGAACTCAAGCCGGAACAAGTCAAGTGTTACGCATATTTATAATTTATAACGAAGCTTGTAGTCTATCAAAATTATGTTGCACTAGTAACATAAATAAACAGCCGATAGAGTAATTAGGGACGATTTTGCCGTCAAAACAGCAACGCTTACTGGCTATGCTTCCCCTGGAAAAGCCAACTCAAGCACTTCACCCTTCTTCGGCTGACCAGACAACGTAAAATAGAATTTAAAGCATGGTTGAACGGTCAAAGAACCGGAAAAAATTACTGATGGTAAAATCTGAACCTTACCGCACTCTTCCAACTAGCGCTGAACTGCCCTGTTCAGACGATACACCAGTGGATAACGAAGATCAGAACTTTATACCAAACTTGTTGCTATTTCTCCTCGAATCTATTTGGGCGAACAGAAATGACTGGTTTTTCGGTATCGATATGGGAGTTTACCATACTACCGGAATCAGTCATTTAGTCCCAGTGATTCCGGATGGTTTTCTGAGCTTGGAAGTAGAACGGCGCAAAGCAGGCAAATCACGCTTAAGCTATACAGTATGGGAAGAACAAAACATAGTGCCAAAGTTTGTTTTAGAAGTGGTTTCCAAAACCCCAGGCGATGAGTACGATACTAAACTGAAAATATATGCAAAGTTGGGAGTGCTGTACTACGTCATCTATAATCCACAATATTGGAGACGCGATCAACACCAACCGTTTGAAGTACATAAGTTAATTCATGGAGAGTACCAACAGCAAATTGGGGAACCGTTTTGGATGCCAGAAGTTGGATTGGGAATTGGTCGATCGCTCTACATATCTGGTACAGTTCAACGAGAGGTGTTGTATTGGTACAACGAAACTGGGACTCGCTATTTAACTTCTGAAGAAGTTGCTCAACACGAACGACAACAACGAGAAAAACTAGCAGCCAAACTCAGAGAGTTGGGAATAGATCCAGATAGTATTTGATTGAGCAAAGTTACTCATTTCCGGAAACCAAGTCTCCTGCTTCCAACTCCCCTTGACAGGACTATTGTTATATACTATACACTAAAGCCAATAATATTCTTTAAGGCATTGATGATGAAAGTGGGATGTGCGGTTCTATTTGTCAGTCTTCTGTTGTCGTCGAAGTTGATGGCAGTGGCTGGTGTCAAAAAGATAGAAATAGCACAACAACCAGCATCTACACAAAGAAATATCAGCCCTGATCAACAAAAAGCCTATACACGGGCAAAGCAACTGAATGATGAAGCACAGCAACTACAAAAACAAGGTACGGCAGAATCCCAACAACAGGCGCTTACCAAATATGAAGAAGCTTTGAAACTCTGGCGGCAGCTGGGTGTTAACGAACCTCCTCCTCAGGTAGCTCGCAATTTTGAAGCGACAACACTTTTAAGCATTGGTACCCTTTATCTTACCCAAAGCGAACCTCAAAAGGCGCTCTCATATTTTAATCAGGGGCTAGTTATTAGGCGGGAGTTGAAAGATCCTCTTGGGGAAGCACTCATGCTCTCCTCCCTTGGCACTACTTACTCTAACTTGAACGAAAAGCAGAAAGCGATCTTATTTTACAACCAAGCGCTGTCAATATTTCAAGCTGAGAAAAAGCCCTCTTTGGCTGCCCAAATGTTAAGTAATATTGGCGGAATATATTTTGATTTGGGGCAAACTCAAACAAGCATCGCATTCTACAATCAGGCACTAGAGATGCAGCGTACCGATCAAGATACTGCAACACTTGCCCACACACTTCAAGCTCTCGGTAGAATCTACGCCCAATATGGCGAACCGCAGAAAGCGCTTGCATTGTATAATGAAGCACTAAAAATCCAACGTACAAGGAAGGATCTTGCAGAACAAGCAGAAATTCTCAGCACCATTGGCTTTATCTACAGCCAATTATTAAGCGACAATCAGAAAGGACTCTTATTCTTAAACGATGCGTTAACTCTCCAACGTGCAGCTCAAGGAAAGCTCTCTGGAATTGCTTTGGCATTCAATCTTTCTCGGGAAGCTCAGATTCTCATAAGTATTGCTGCCACCTACAAGTCATTAGGCAATTATCCTAAAACGTTGGATCTCTACAACAGAGCGATCTCGCTTCTACAAAAAGCTGGTAACCGCTCTGTAGAAGCAGAAATCCTCAATCAAATCAGCTTTGCCTACGATGAGTTGGGGGAAAAACAGAAAGCTCTCTGTTCCCTAAACCAAGCACTTATGCTTCAGCGTGCTAGTAAAGACAGTAGAAGAGAAGCGTTCACGCTTAACAACATTGCCGGAATTTATGCGTCGTTAAGTGATTATCAGAAAGCCCTCGACTTTTACAACCAAGCACTGGTTCTTCAGCGTCAAGTCAAAGATCGTCCTCAAGAAGCTGTTACCCTCAAAGATATCGCTTCGGTTTATAGTTTGTTAGGCGACTATCAGTTAAGTATTGACACTTACAATCAAGCACTAGAGATATCTAAGCAGATAGGCGATCGCACAACCGTTGCTCGAACCCTTGATAATATCGGTACTGTTTACCGCTCTACGCCAGATTATCAAAAGTCACTGGACTATTACAATCAAGCGTTGAAGCTTTGGCGCGAACAGGGGGATAAATTTAACGAATTCGGCACACTCACTGGTGTCATCAGAGTTTACGAGTCATTAAAGAATTATCCCCAAGCAATGGCTACAGCTAACGAGGCACTGTCATTGTCACGTCAACAAAAAAGTAGCTTTGCAGAAACCGCCGCTTTAGCTTTGTTGGGTAAGGTGCATCTAGCATCAGGAGATTATCAATTATCTTTGTCAGCTTCCAACCAAGCTGTATCTGGGTGGCATAAACTCGGGAGTCGTATTGCAGAAGCCAACGTTCTTGGCAACATCGGTAAGGCATACAATTCATTGAAGCAACCGCAGCAGGCGATCAACACTTACAATCAAGAATTAAAGCTGCGGCGAACGTTGGGCGATCGCACGGGTGAAGCCGACACTCTCTACAATATTGCTGTTACTGAACGCGATCGCGGCAATCTTAACGGTGCCCTTTCGCAAATCGAAACAACAATCAAAATCGTTGAGGATGTACGCACCAAAGTCACCAGCCAAGACTTGCGGACTTCTTACTTTGCCTCCGTGCAGAAATACTACCAGTTCTACATTGACTTGCTAATGCGGTTGCACAAACAGCAACCATCCAAAGGATACGATTCTTTGGCACTTAACGCCAGTGAACGCGCCCGTGCCCGGAGTCTTTTAGAACTTCTAAATGAAGCTAATGCAGATATTCGGGCTGGAGTGAATCCAAAGCTACTGGAACTTGAACGCACCTTGCAGCAACAAATTGATGCTCGCTTAAAACGCCAGATAGAATTATCCAACAACCAAAACAGTCAAGCGCTAGAAACAGAAATCGCCGCACTTTTAGAACAGGTAAGGCAAGTGCAGGCACAAATCCGCACCACCAGTCCCCGTTACGCTGCACTAACTCAACCTCAACCCCTGAAATTGGCAGAAATTCAGCAGCAGGTTCTTGATGACAACACGTTGCTTTTAGAATATTCTTTAGGGGAAGAACGCAGTTATCTCTGGGCTGTCACCAAGACGAACATCACAAGTTACGAACTGCCCAAACGTGAAGACATTGAAGCTGCAACACAAAAGTTCCGAGACGCTTTAACCATTCCCTCCCAAAGGACTATACCAGAAGCTGCCAAAGCAGCAGATCCCCTCTCCGAGATCCTACTGACACCAGTTGCCAAGCAACTAGGACACAAACGCTTGGTCGTTGTTAGCGATGGTGCTTTGCAGTATATACCATTTGCTGCCCTAACTTCCCCCAACTCGCAACAGAAGAGCTATGAGCCATTGATAAACGCTCATGAAATCATCACTCTCCCCTCAGCATCAACAATAGCTCTTCTCAGACACGAACATCAAGGTCGCAAAAGATCTCCCAAAAAAGTAGCCGTACTTGCCGATCCAGTATTTTCCCCATCTGACGAGAGGGTTAAACACCAATCCACCAGTGAGCCATCCACGACACACAACAGTCACAGTTTACCAGAGCTACAACTATCTCGCGCTATGAGAGAATCAGGCATTACCTTTGATCGCCTCCGCTTCACGCGCCAAGAAGCCGAACAAATCCTCTCCCTCGTACCACCCCAAGAAAGTCAAACATTTGTTGACTTTGCGGCTTCGCGTACAACCGCAACCAGTCAACAACTACAACAATATCGTATTATTCATTTTGCGACTCATGGCATCTTGAATAGCAAGCATCCAGAATTATCTGGTGTGGTGTTATCCTTAGTTGATGAAACAGGCAAGCCCCAAAACGGCTTTTTGCGACTCCAAGATGTCTTCAACCTCAACCTATCAGCAGAACTCGTTGTCTTGAGTGCCTGTGAAACTGGTTTGGGTGAAGAAGTCAAAGGAGAAGGAATCGTAGGCTTGACAAGAGGCTTTATGTATGCTGGTAGCCCGCGAGTTGTGGTGAGTTTGTGGAGCGTGGACGATCAGGGAACATCAGAGTTAATGAAGATATTTTATACGAAAATGTGGCGACAAGGTTTACAACCAGCCGCCGCCCTTAGAGCAGCACAGATAGAAATGTGGCGAAATCAAAACTTTGCCGCACCATATTACTGGGCAGCATTCACTTTACAAGGCGAGTGGAATTGAGTGGTTTGTCTTGCGACGGTTACCACTTCCAGGTGTGAATTGATGAGCAACTCTCACTATAGCCGTTGGAGTTGCTCATTCCCTCTTCGCCTAAATACTACCGATATTCGTTAGTCCTAAAACGATAGCAACGCCAACAACATGACCGAAACACATTGCCGCGATAAATGCTGGAACACTGATGGGGAGTCCGGGTACCCTAGCACCAACTAAGGGTTTCTCAATCTTGAAAGTCAGTAAAAGAATGACTAAACAGCTGAGGCTGATGATTATTCCCACAGTAGGAGTCCATTCTGGTGTTGCGGGAACAGTGGTGGCGACTGCTAGTAAGATGGATGACATCAAGTTTTCTCCTCATTTGAAAATATAAGCAATTACAAAATTATCGCTGAAAATTGTTTCAATAATTGAGAATTTGAGTTAATATTGATACAAATGTCTCAAAATTTCATGAGAATTAAGATTTGCGGAATTACGCAGCCAGAACAGGGGAAGGCGATCGCCTCGCTTGGTGCCACAGCGTTAGGGTTTATTTGTGTTTCTGCCTCTCCTCGTTACATTAAAGCAGGGCAAATTCGGGCAGTGGTAGAACAACTACCGGAGAAAATTGATAAAATTGGCGTCTTTGCCAACAGTAGCATTGAGGAAATTTCTCAGATAGTTAAAGAGTCTGGATTAACTGGAGTTCAACTCCATGGAGATGAATCCCCTGAGTTTGCTGTACAACTGCGCCAATCTCTACGTAACGTAGAAATTATCAAAGCTTTGAGAATCCGCAGCGTTGAGGATATTGATCAAGCCACAACTTATGATGTCTGCGTGGATACATTGCTGCTTGATGCCTACCATCCACAGCAACTCGGTGGTACGGGCAAAACTTTAGACTGGAATATGGTACAGCAATTTAGCCCTAGTTGCCCTTGGTTATTAGCTGGGGGATTAACTCCTGATAATATTGTAGAAGCCCTGAGCCAAGTTCACCCAAATGGCATTGATTTATCCAGTGGTGTGGAAGTTAAACCAGGAGATAAGGATTTAAATAAAGTTGCTAAGCTGTTTGAGATGTTAGCAAGTAGAAAAGCTCGTTAACTTTTAGGGTGGGCATTGCTCTAGAAAAGGTAAACTTTTTGAAAAAGAACCATCTCCATAAATTGGACTTTGGACAAAAAGGAATGTTCGCAGATATTTTACACGAGTAAAAAACTAGGCATCATAAATTACCAAGTGTGATTTTTCACTCCTGAGTGAAACTGAGTTAAACTGCTAAAGCCTAAGAAAATTTACGCGGTAATTCGATTATTAGGTGTTGATTTTGACTGCTTGTTGACAACAGGATGGTTAGTTCGTTTAAAAAACTTATGACCAGCTAAAATAAGAGCCGCTTCTCTAATTTCTTGTTCACGAAATTTAATAATTCGCCCATCCCATTCCTTAACATCAGTTAATTCTAGAAGTTTCGTCACAGTTTCTTGAAAATCTGACAATCCCAAGGTTAAATCTAGATTTGCATATATGTTTTTTTTCACCAAGGTTGGAACTCCCTATTTCAAAACCATTGTTACTTGGGAAACAACCCTTTTTTATGACAGTGAAATCTAAGCGCGAAAATCAATATTTTAATGTATAGCTCTTAGCAGGGAGCTCTTAGCAGGGAGCAGGCTTGAAAGTCCCGTGGTTTCCGTGTTTTCTCATGAGTTAATGTCCTAATCTACCTGGCAACTGCTATACAGAAAATTCTGGTTTTGGTAATAATTCTTATTACCAAAGGGAGAAGGCGAGCAATGCTCGCCTTCTCCCCCTCTTATTTGATTATCATTATCAATTCCAAGTTCTCTGGAAGATTTTAAGTATTTACAAGTAGATAATATGTAATAAATATTTTTTACTCCTGAGAACCGGGTGGTGGCGATGCCCTTGGCCACGGCTTAAGCCGTATCGCTCATTTTTGGATCCACCTCACAAAATCGCATTGTTCCCATTCCGAAGTCTCAGTCTATGTTGAATTGTGTTAGGTCAGGGGATCGACTTTTAATGACGGAAATCTTATACCTGATACTGAAAAGGTGTCAAGGAATTAAACACCTAAATACAAGTAGGGAAAAAATAACAATTTGAAAGCCGAAAAATTCTTTTTATCAGATAAGTAGATATTTAGCAAGATTTATGTTATATTTATTTACATGAAAACTGACTTAAATTTTGCATCTCCCGAGCTATTCAGTCCTGTCGTTTTTAGGTCTGCCTTTAATAGCTTTCAGGTTATCAACGTCAATCAAGCTTGGTCTTTATTTTTTACAGGTGGTAAAGAGGATAAACTACTAAGGTTTGGCTCTCAAACGGGACTCCTTTTCACCAGTATTTTGATAGCAGTTGTTGCATCAGGAGTCAGTGCGACGTTAATTCACCATACTGCTTCTGTTATCTAGGGGACACTAATAAATAAATTGTCCCAAATGCTAGGGTTGGATAACCCCCCCTTACAAGGAATACGATTGCTCAGCTTACGGATGGAATATTTTATTTTCTGTAAGTTCCTTAATTAAACTATTTTGAAGATATTCTCTCCTGAACCACGAGCTTGTAGTTCAGGTTTTTTCTTTTCTGCCTTCACTTGAAATACTTATCAATAACATAGTCCACAACTATATTGAATTAAAAAAACCCCATACCTTTAGGTATGAGGTAACTTTAGCTTAATCATCAGAGAATTACAATCGACAAACAGTACAAAAGAAATCTGATAATCTTAGACACAAGTAAATTGTGTAGAGTGAACTGATTTCTTATTTTTCAACAGTATTACAAGGTAATGTTTGAATTCAAGGCTTATTTGTTTGAATACAATAAAAAATTCGGAAAAATTTAACATCAGATTTTTTTAATGACTAGGTTGCATAGTACTCAAGATAAATTTACCCTCTTAGAAATTGAAAAGACGTAAAAGATTTAATAACTGATGTATGAATTGTTTGATTTGTCCCTTTTAGTAATAAAAGGTTTAAAAAATCTGGTGATTTTAATGTAAGAATTGATAGATAGTTGGAAATTTAGGATGGCTATATGACCGACATTGTTGATACTGCCATTAAAATGGAAGCAGGATTAATCAAGTCGAGCCAAGCGCTGACTTATCCTACAACTGGTAATAACTTTTTCACTAATCTTCAATACCTCCAAGGAATGCGGGTACTGGTTGTAGATAGTAATGATGATTTCTGCCAGATGATCACAGTGTTATTGCAACTTTATGGTGTGGAAGTAGTAACAGCGTCTTTAACTCAGCAAGCTTTAGAAAAATTTGTATTCTGGCAACCCGATATGATCATAAGTGATATTGCGTTGCCTCATGAGGATGGCTGTGCGCTAATTAAACAATTGAGAACCAAAGCGGGAGAGCGAGGAAAAGTGGTACTAGCCATTGCTGTTACATCCTATGACATTAGAGAGATATTTGACCTTGAGGAGTGTGTTGGATTTGACTTGTTGTTTAGAAAACCCTTAGATATTGATGAGTTCCTGACTGTGCTTACCTGTTTAGCAATCTGTCAACAGTCCTCGTACACTATTGCTCAAAAGATTTTGGGTGTTGGCCATAAAGATACTAATCGTTGATCGTGCTTCACTTAGTAGTTGTTTCATTTTCAAAAACCTTATTTTCTATCTAAGACCACAATAACTCCTACGATAGGAGCAGCGGTCAGCCGATTGAGAATGGTAAACTGTACATTACTTTATACATATTTCACTCAAGTCTAGAGTTATCAAATTTCTGAAAACTTTTGCACGTAAAACCGCAATTTAAACTGTTAATGTATCTAAAAAATAGATTACTTACCAACCTTCAACCCCGACAAAGACTGCCAGACCAGTCTTGATGTCCGCGATCTGATTGACACTTGTATTGCCGACCTACCCAGACAATTTCCCATTTGTTTGAAGTGCGTTTCAATTCGATGCGATGTCTTATCCCACTCACTGAATCATCAGCCAAACCTATTACAGTATGTATAATGATAGCTGTTTGTGCTTGGGTAAATCCTCCAGGATATGTAACTGAAATGTCCTCGGAAAATCTTCCCTCTCCTTCTTCCAAATTGCTAAAAAGTTGCACAGCCACTGCTTTTGGAGTAGAAACTTTAATCCGCTCTGAAGAGATAAATTCTTGTACGTTAATTACTTGAAAATCAAAATGTGGATTGTTCTCTTGCAGTGCTACATTTAATTTAGACCAAGTTTTCTCGCCTACAACACCGTCGGCAACTAGTTGTTGTGACTTTTGAAAATTGATGACAGCAGCGAGAGTGTTTGCTCCAAAGATACTGTCAACAATACCTGTATAAAAATTGAGTTTTTGCAACCCTTCTTGCAGCTTGGTAACTTCTGCACCTTTTGAACCAACTTTTAGTACAACAGAAATAGCGTTCATAGTTTATGCTTGCTTATTTACAATTATGATTTCATGTCTGGTCTAAACACATATTTAATATCACTTTTGAATTTGTTAATTCCGCACAAACAATTAGAAAAATTTTCAATTTTCCTCGAATGCTAGTTTGACAAGGAAAAAGCCTTGAGTACATCAGTAAACCAAATGGTTTTTTAAACCAGAACCATCGCTAATACGCTCCAAAATTTCTTGAGTCACTCGTTCGGCTGATTCCAAAGCTGATTCCATGCCAGGAGTTGCGATCGCCGTATGTTCCCCAGCAAAGTGAATTCGCTGCCAAGGTTTCGCCATCTGGTGTTGAAAGCGGCGGATTTGTCCTGGCGCAAAGTAGGAATAAGCACCTCGAGAAAACGGATCGTTTCCCCAGGAAACAACACGCTCTATTTCCACATTCCCCGTAGTCGCAGGGCGAACTCGACTCAATTCCGAGATGACTAATTTTTTTACTGCTTCTAAATTCAGCGCATCCAACTTTTTTGCTCTTGTTCCAGTTGCCCAGCAAACCAGGCTTTGTATTCGTCCGGTAGCGTCTCGAATTGGCAAGACACTCTCAAGTAACGAATCCGTCCACATCTTTGGTGGGTAGCCGTCATTCTCCCAAAAGGGAGCGCGAATCTTCAGGCAAATCTGCGTGACAGCAGTGTAGGGCAATTCTTGTACTGCCTCTGCCTGTAACCCTTGCAGGGGAGGAGTTATGTTTACCCTTCGTAATACGGAAAAGGGTAAAGTGACGACTGCATAATCAGCTTGATACTTAGAACCATCCGAGCAGCGAACTTCCACTCCTACGTCATTGGAATAGATAGCTTGTACCACTTTGTGAGTCTGCACGGGGGAGAGCAAAAATGCTGCCATCTTTTCTGGCAAATAACTGTTGCCACCTCGTACATGTGCAAGTCGTTTGCTGGGAAATTTGGAGCGTAAGTCATTTCGCAACGCCCATAAAGTAGAAGTCGTCTTCAAGCTGTTCGTGCGGGAACCAGAATCGCAACTTATCAAGCGCAAAGCTTCTGTTGAGGCTCCTCTCGTCTTAAGATACTTATCCAAAGGGATGTCTAGGGAAAAATGGTTTGGCTTGATCCAGGCTGTCGCATTTTCTAAAATATTATATGAGCGAAGATAATGTGCTAGCAAATGTGATGGTATTATACTGTGTTCATTTTTTGTCAATCTGTTAGCTGTGGATGTTGCCCAGTTTTGCGGCAACACAGCTTGCCCTCTAATATTGAGTAGTATTTTCCGCTCGCTAACTTTGGCTGGTTCCACAGCCACTTGCAAGGAATTCGCTAAATTTAACAGACGGTGGTATTTCTCAGTGAATATCTGTCCGCCAACGTCTGGTTTGCCGGGTATGCCTGTGAGAGTATAAATACGACCCCCGACGCGATCGCGTGCTTCCAGAACAGTCACCGAAAGCCCTTTTGCTTCTAACAGCAAAGCCGTATATAATCCAGAAAGACCAGCACCCAACACGAGAACGGAAGTCGATTTACTTTGTCCGGGAATGACTTGGTCGCAAGCCTGTGCTAAAATTAGTGAGCCTAAAGCAGACTGGCTTAACCTCCATAAAAATTCACGACGCGGCCAAACTCTAGTAGTCATGCTTCGTTAAGGAATGTGAAGTGTTTAGGAGGATGCAACCCTATTCTCAAGAACAAGAGCGATCGCTCTTATTCTGGTACTATTGCTTTAGGTTAAAAATAACCTTTGATAACTGACAAAAAAGTATTCAACTTAGCTACGTTAATCGCGCTTGTACAAGGTTGGGAGAAACGACTTTTTATTTATGGTAATTTCTGGTAACTGGCAAGATTGGTTAACTGTATCTGCTTATCTCTTCGTGAGTGTCTTCATTGTGTGGCGCGTACTTGGGACGGAGAAAGAAAGATGAAGAGAAACTCAAGGTATGGCAGAAGAATTACATTGAGTACATAAGAACTAGCTTTTTTACTACTCATCCCCATACTGAAAATGCCTCAATTACACATATTCTCATTTACAAAAGCTTATTGACATAAAATTAAATAACCCTGTATTGCTACAAGGTTTAATCTGTCAAGTTTTCAGACTTTTCTTTACTTCAATCTCAGGTTAAGTCAGTATTCAGCTTGAGAAAATGTTAGAAGGGGTACAAGCCCCCGAATTTATTTAGGAAAAAAAGACGAAGATTTGTCTCCTTGACACATAGTGCACTCTGCTCAAGGAGTCTTGATTGAAATCCCCGCGCATTTATTTGTAGGGATGCATTTTGAGTTCTCTGGTTCCAAACTCTGTATTGGCACTCTTTTATTCTTGAGATTCCTCAGAAGTTGGTTGTAATTCGTCGTTTTCTGGCTCTGCTTTGACTTCTTTGGGTTTCAGTTTAGCAGGTTTCGGACCACGCGCAAGGGCAGGATTAACCTGTTGCCTCACTTCGTCCATATTTTTAGACTTTTTACCTTTATCCGATGAGCGTTCGTTTGAGCGTTCGTTGTTTCTTTTTGAGATTTTAGGTTTGGATTCTACAGAAGGCATAGAATCTAAGTTTTCAGAACTGTTGTCAGTATCGACTTTTAACTGACGTTCAGAGTTGTCAGTATCGACTTTTAACTGACGTTCAGATTTCTTGATTGGGCGTTCTACCATTGTTAAGTTGTGTTAATTTACTTCTATAATATATCGTTTGACGAACACTCCCCACAGTCTGTTTTAGAGTACTATAAAATGGAGACAAAGTTTAATAAAAGTTTAGTGAAAGCTTTACAGTCTTTCAGGTTTAAGGGATGGACGAAACACAAAAATATGCATCTTCGCAAACACGAAAGCCTGAAATTGGTTCTGTAACAGAGCGATCGCTAAGTGATAGATACGCAGCAGGAAAAGCTTTGCGCGAGAGTATCCCGCGTTCCTCTCATAGTAAATGGAGTCCCCTGACCTCGCGACTCGATCCCATCACTTTATTAGAAACCTCCAACCAGGAACGGGTGCCTAAATTGGTACCGATCCGGTACAGTCGGATGCTAAAGTCACCATTCACCTTCCTGAGGGGAGCCGCAATTATCATGGCGACTGACTTGGCGACAACTCCGACGACAGATATTCGAGTACAGGCGTGTGGAGACTGTCACTTACTTAACTTCGGGGGCTATGGGACACCAGAACGTAACATCGTTTTTGATGTAAACGATTTTGACGAAACGCTGAGCGCTCCCTGGGAGTGGGATCTCAAGCGTCTGGCAACAAGTATTGTCATTGCAGGTCGTCATATCAAAGTTTCGGCAAAGAACTGTGAGTCAGCAGCACGAGCAGCTGTACGCTCCTACCAAGAACACATCGCTAAGTATGCCCAAATGAGTGCCCTAGAAGTATGGTACTCGCGTATTGATGCTGAGGTTTTGCGTGATTTTACGCGCCATATCCCTCACCGTCAAGGTACCGACAGATATGTAGAGAAACTAACACTTACCTCTGCTCAAGGACTGCCAAAGTTTACAGAAGTACACGGTCAGTGGCGAATCGCTGACAAACCACCTTTAATGTACCACCTACCACCTGACGATCTGCTTGAAAAAGAGGTGGAGTCGGTCTATCAGCTGTACGCTCAAACTCTACGGGATGATCTACAAGTTCTCCTCAATCGCTTTCGCTTGGTTGATATTGCTTTTAAGGTGGTGGGAGTTGGTAGTGTCGGGACTCGTTGTGTTGTCGCACTTCTGATGACAGACGATAATAAACCTCTGTTCCTCCAAATGAAAGAAGCTCGTGCTTCCGTGCTGGAGCCATATGCAGGCAAAAGCATCTACCATAACCAGGGTCAACGCATTGTTTGTGGTCAACGTTTGATGCAAGCTGCTAGCGATATGTTCCTTGGTTGGACACGTAGCGAAAGTGGGCACGACTTCTATGTCCGGCAATTGCGAGATATGAAGATCGCCGTTGATATTGAGGATTTGTCTGCCTCTCAACTCATCGGCTACTCAGAATTATGCGGATGGGCACTTGCTCGTAGCCATGCCCGCTCTGGAGATTCGGTAACTATTGCTGGCTATCTCGGGAAAAGTGATGTCTTTGAGCAGGCGATCGCAGACTTTGCGAGCGCTTATGCCAATCAGAATGAGAGCGATTACCAGGCACTTGTGGCTGCGGTGAAATCTGGACGGATCAAGGCAGTTGAGGAGAAGTAATCTTTGTCGGTCGTAAATGGGATGTGGTAGTTAAGGTTTCAATAAGTCTATATCCAGCAATCATAAATCATTCGTGAGTTTTTTAGAAAAAGTTAGGAATATTCATGACTACCACACAAGAAAAACACGTAAATAAAAAAGTTAATAAATTACCCGTAGGTCCACGCAATCATCTTTGGGAACACACGATTTGGGCAATTGTTAACCCAATTGATTGGCTAGAAGCAATGGAAGCGAGGTATGGGGATGTTTTTTTAGCACCGCCATTGGCCGGATTTCCCAGCCAAGTTGTTATTAGCAATCCTCAAGTAATTCAAGACATTTTTACGGCTAATTCTCACCAGTTTATCTCTGGAGCGGTAAACAAAACTCTACAACCGATTGTGGGGGCAAATTCATTATTACTGCAAGATGGCAAACAACATTCACAAAAACGTAAACTGTTATTGCCTCCCTTTCATGGTGAAAGAATGCGGGCTTACGGTCTGCATATGCGTGATATTACTGAAAAAGTAATGAGCAAAATCAAACCTGGTCAACAAATTGTGGCTCGCCAAGTGTTGCAAGAAATTTCTTTAAACATAATTTTACAGACCATTTTTGGACTTAACGAAGGAGAGCGTTACCAACAAATACGGCAAATTCTCAGCGCCATGCTAGATTCTTTTAATAACCCTTTGAGTGTAAGTTTTCTTTTTTTTAAATCTTTACAAGTCAATTTAGGCAAACTGACTCCTTGGGGTAATTTTCTCCAGCAAAGAGAAAGGCTTAACCAACTCCTTTATCAAGAGATTGGCGATACGGCTTTAGCCGTTGCCGAAAGGCATCGCCGCAAAGGATCATCTGTAGGTGAAGATATTTTAAGCCTGTTATTATCAGCGCGTGATGAAAGTGGTCAAGCAATGACTGATGAAGAATTACGCGACGAGTTGATGACCATGTTATTTGCCGGACATGAAACAACTGCATCTGCTTTAGCTTGGGCTTTGTATTGGATTCATTCCATACCAGAAATTCATCAGAAACTTTTGCAAGAACTCAACTCAATTGATATTGTTAACACAGATCCAACAGAAATTGTCCGATTACCTTATTTAAATGCGGTCTGTTCGGAAACTTTAAGAATTTACCCTATTGTTTTCTTTACACAAGCACGAGTTTTACAAGCACCAATGCAATTAATGGATTATGAATTGCCAAAAGGGCAAATGCTGTCACCATGTATTTATTTGACTCACCATCGTCCAGATATTTATCCAGATCCCAAGCAATTTAAGCCAGAACGCTTTTTAGAAAGGCAATTTTCTCCTTATGAATATATGCCCTTTGGTGGTGGCAATCGTCGCTGCTTGGGTATAGCTTTTGCCTTATTTGAAATGAAATTGGTGTTAGCAAATTTATTATCTCACCATTCATTTACACTCTTAGAAAAGCAACCTCTACAACCTGCACGTCGTGGTGTTACATTTACACCTGCTGGGGGTGTGCGTTTGATGGTAAACAATTAGCACGTAGCAATTATTTTAAATTCAAAAATTTTGTTCTAAATCTTAGCTAATACATTTATATTTTTAAATCGTACAGAAAAAAAACATTTTGTGAACGCTTCCGAAAAACCTTTTGTCCGCTTTATTTAACTCTAAAAAAAATGAGCGCACTGGGAGTGATGTATAATTCATTCAAATAAAGATAATTGAATTAGTTGATCGGACTTAATATTATCAAGATTAGATAACGAAATACCCAACAACCGAACACCACGCTCGCCCATTTCAATCCCTTCAAACAGTGTCCTTGCTATGATAATGATTTTATTCAATTCATTAATTGGAGTAAGTGAGGTCTTGCTACGTGTAATTTGCTGGTAATCCGAAAACTTCACTTTCACTGTTATAGTGCGTCCTCTGGTTTGGGGAAGTTCTAAACGTTGCTGCACAATTTGAGCAATTTGTTCAAGTTCCAATAACATAGAAGAGCGATCGCTCAAATCAACAGCAAACGATGTCTCTGCACCAATCGATTTGCGGATGCGGTTAGGTTCTACTACACGGTCATCCTGTGCCCTGGCAATTTTGTAATAATACTGCCCCACCTTACCGAAATGTTGTGTTAATTCCAATAATGATCGCTCCTTCAAATCTGCTCCATTATGAATTCCCAACTCATGCATCTTAGTAGCGGTCACCTCTCCAATACCATGAAACTTCTCAATTGGTAACTGTTCTACAAAGGCTTGGGCATCTTCCGGCAGAATCACTGTCAGTCCATTGGGTTTGTTTTTACCGGATGCCATTTCTCGCTTCCAAAGTGACGACATTCCACATCGTTTAGGTCATACTGCTTCTAACTTAGCTCGCGTGCGTTCATTTTGTAATACTGCTTATCAAGAAGCAGTTAAAAGTGTACTAAATGAAACTCAATGGTTTATCGAGTGGACAGCCGCAGAAATTGAACCAGAACAAGCTGAGGAATTAGTTAACATTCAAGTTCAGTTAGCACGATGGGAATTGACCTTGGATAATATTTGGTTAGATGAGAAAAAGCGTGCAGAAATAGCCCAACAAGCGGAAGCTTGGTCTGGGCGTGTACTAGATATGTCAGGTTTATTATTGGAACCTACAACTACTCCCTTCCCGACTTAAAAGGCTAATATCAAGTTTGATCTCCTCATTGATAAATCTAGAAACATCCCACCGTTGAAAGGTAGCGTACCCTCCAAGGGGGGCTTGGTTCGGCTAATATTGAAGCTATATAGAGCTAAAGTCTTTACCTTCTATTCGTTGAAAAGCCCAACTTTTTTTGAATGGCTTGGGCATCATTGTACAAATCAGTCACTTTAGAGTCAGAGCTAGGACAACTAACGTCGGGAGATGTTTGGTCTTTATACTTTACTTTAGTGGTTGTACCGAACGAAACGCTTTTTGCACAAGACGTATTCGGCAATTCTGATAACGGCTCAGCGGCTGATATATCATTAAAAAATTCAGTAGCTAGCGACTTTGAAATTTTACCTGTTCCCGGATTATTACAGACAGTGTAACTTGCTTGACCAGAAGGTTCGACAGAAATTGTGTAAGGACAGGTATTCGTAGATCCACTATTGATGATCAGATCAGGGGATTCAGCATTTTGTGCAACTCCCCTCAGAGGTAGAACACTAAAAAGTGCAACTACCAAGGTCGATCCAAGACTAATTTTACTGATACTGAAAGCTTTTTTCATCTGAATTATCTGATACGTTGGCAAACTCTGTGTGCTTACACCAGAGAAGAACAATTCTCTTTGCTTAAATCTACTCCAGAAATTGTCGTCTGAGTAAATAAACTTATTTCACTGTGGCATCGTTTTAGAGGCAGGTACTATGAAAAGACTTATCAAAATAGATTTCAGTTTTTTAATACAAGCTCATAGATCCGAATAAAAAGTTTTATTATTTTAGTGTGTTCATCATGTTTTAAAAGGTAGTTATGATCCATCACATTTCTCTTTCTGTAAAAAATCCTCAGCACGTAGCTAATGTAATGGCAGAAATTATGCATGGCAAAGTAGTACCGTTTTCACCTAATCCTGGTGGTTACATGATGCTGGTGGGAGATGAATTTGGCACAGGAATTGAGTTTTATCCATTAGGTAGTGAGCTGATTCCAGATGCATGGCATGGACAAGCCGGATTTCAAATGAATGAGCATCCAGCCAATTACACATCGGTTCATGCAGCCATTTCTGTCGCTCTCAGCATCGAGGAAATCGAACGAATTGGCGCACGGGAGGAATGGCGAGTGCTTCCTTGTAGCCGTGGTGCTTTCGATGTTGTGGAATTTTGGATTGAAAACCATCTAATGTTGGAACTCTTAACCCCGGAAATGACAGCTAAGTATCTGGATGCCACAAACCCACAAAAATTAGAACAGATGGATAATTCAGTTGCTGGTGTGAATGTGCGGAGATAATTGCAAAATAGATGTTTGAAAATTATTGTCGTTATTAATCGTTGTGAAATACGTGTAATTTCCGGCATTTGGGGTCTGAAAACATTTGCCCTCTCTAGGATTTAATAATTTGCTACACTCTTGTCAAAAGAGCAGTTTTCGGTAACGAGAAATGTCAGTAAACACAGTTTTAGGAGGACGGCGCTCCCCCAAATGTCAGCGCGCAAGTTCTGAAACTTAACCCCCTTCCTTAGCCAGCTCTTTCAATGCAAACAAATGAACTAGTTGAGGAAAATTTGAACCATATTCTAGCATGGAATTTGAGGTACGATTTCGATGTATCCTCAACATATTAACTCTTACAAGCTAACTCCAACTTCCTGCCAGAATCCGCGTACCTTTAAGTCGCCGTGTTGGCTCAAGTAAAAGCCTGAGAAATTTTTAATTTTTAATTAATTTTTAATTTTTAATTCCGTGGTACTGTCTTTATGTAGTTTTGTCTACGGAGAAAGATTGTGGAAGAGTTAATAAGGCAAATTAGCAGCCATACAGGTATCTCGGAAGATCAGGCACGGCAAGCGGTGAATATGGTGATTTCCTTTGCCAAGACTAGATTGCCCGAACCGATGGCATCTCAATTAGAAAATGCGATCGCTCTTGATTCTGCGGCTAATGCTGCTCAACAGATGCAACAGCAGTTTGGTAATTTGGGTGGGTTGTTTGGCGGTAATCAATAATATCTTCTCTGACGCACTCGTCGCACAGGCACAAAGAAAACTCTGAGTCTTCGCAACGAGTTCGTGAACAATTCATACTTTAATTGAGTTTCTCTATTTTCATGTTGGAACTAACTCACCAGGACGC
Source organism: uncultured Scytonema sp. (assembly GCA_937873135.1). Lineage (GTDB taxonomy): Bacteria > Cyanobacteriota > Cyanobacteriia > Cyanobacteriales > Nostocaceae > Rhizonema. The sequence continues at coordinate 35,263 of CALMVQ010000144.1, forward strand.
AACTTAGACCACTTACCGGATTCCTGCTTAAAGCTGAAACACCCCACAACATCCCATTCCATTTCAATGATGTCTTCTTTTGTACGGATGTTGACATTGATAGAAGGTTCATTTGGCTCAAAATCAGGAGCTTCGGTTAAGTGGGGTTGTTGGTGCTGCCCCTCTACCGCGTGGTAACTTATACATCTATCCACATAGTGGCAGTTTACGCAAATACACATAATCAAACCAACTCTAGGGTCCTTTATTGTTAATCTAGCTTAACGCAAACAGTTATTCACTATCCGCTAGGTTTATTTTTATTACAATGTTGCTTATTGATGATTTACTACAAAGTGATGAAGGACTCATAATCAAGGATTCATGATTATTACAGCAGGCACGGAAATAAAGTTACCAACATAAACAGGCAAAAACCATATATTTAAAGCTTTTTAATTCTTAATTTTCAATTCCAACTGATTTTTCATGCACAACAGTTTATCTCCCGAATCCTGGCCTTTTAGCCTAAAATTTTTACCACAACCTGCTTATATGGTAGGTGGTGCAGTGCGGGATGCGATTTTGGAGAGAACACGCGAGTACGTGGATTTAGATTTTGTTTTACCAGCTCATGCGGTTAAAGTCGCTCGCCAAATTGCGACGCATTATAAAGCAGGCTTTGTTTTATTAGATCCTCAAAGACAAATTGCCCGTGTGGTTTTTCCTCAAGCTACTGTTGATTTTGCTCAGGCAGAAGGAGAAAGCCTGGAAGTTGATTTGCACAGGCGGGATTTTACGGTGAATGCGATCGCCTATAACCCCCACACACAAGAATTCATCGATCCCCTGCAAGGTTGTAGCGATCTTCAACAAGGTCTTTTGAAAATGATATCACCCGCTAACTTAAAAGACGATCCCCTACGGTTACTGCGGGCATATCGCCAAGCGGCACAACTTGGTTTTACCATTGAACCAGTAACCCAAGATGCCATTCGCTCTTTAGCTTCACTCATTACTAAAGTCGCAGCAGAAAGAGTTAGGGTAGAATTAGGTTATATGCTGTCACCTCAAGGTAATGTATGGATTGCCCGTGCTTGGGAAGATGGTTTGCTGAAACCTTTCTTCAAATACGCCACAAAAGAAAGTTTTACTCTCCTCGCGGCAGTTGACAGAGCAGCTTCTCAGCTAAAATTAGAGAGTTTACTGCAAAAGTACGTGCGTGATACTGTTAAAACGACCTGGTTGGGTATTGCCAAACTCGCTTGTCTTGTGAAGTCAGAACCAGCAGTCGCAGAAATAGAATTACAGCAACTGACATACAGCCGATCTGAAATTAAAGCGACAACAGCAGCCCTGAAACTGTCCCCACAGCTTCAAACACCCCAATTATCTTTACGAGAACAGTATTTTTTATTTCAAGAAGCTGGGTTTGTTTTTCCAACCATAGTCGTTTTAGCAGTAGCACGTGGTATTCTGGTAGAGGCGATCGCACCCTTGACCGACCGCTACCTCAATCCTGATGATCTGGTCGCTCATCCCACTCCATTATTGAGTGGGAAGGAATTGATTATAGCATTGAAAATCCCAGCTTCGCCATTGGTGGGAAAAATACTTACAGAAATTTCAGTGGCACAAATTGAAGGCAAAATTTCCACACCAGAAGAAGCGATCGAGTTTGCACGTCATATCGTTTTTGGTTGAATACCTATCTCTAAGTTTAATTTTCGGTGTGCGATTTATATCTTTCCTTGTCTCTTGTGGTGTATTTAGCCATCATCACCTCAAACGCCTCCTGTAAATCAATACCTTGGGAGTTTGCCAAACAAACGAGCGCGAACATGATGTCAGCGATTTCGCCAGCTAATTCTTGGGTAGGTTCGCTCTCTTTTTTCTTTTTGGGACCATACAGATGATTGATTAGCCGAGCCGTCTCGCCTACTTCTTCGACCATGCGTGCCAGCATTTCGTGGGGACTCCAGTAACCTTTGCCGACTTCTTGTACCCAGATATCAACTTGTTGCTGGACTTCTCGGAGGGTGTAATCAGGCATTTTCTTGTTGCACCTTATTAAGGATTGCGCGAACTATACCACTTTTACCTCGGCATGCTAGAAAAAATACATCACCTGTTAAAGTGCCATCTTTTTTTAAATCAGATACAATTTGACTTAAATCATGACCCATATATCCAGTAATTACTGCAATTAAATTACACTTGCTTATTTGTGCTTGTACGTTACTGCGATTTATATATGCCTCACTTGAGGGATCAATCTCAACACAATTTTGCAAACCGTAGCTTTCGCACAATTCACGAGTAACCTCCCTTCGAGTTGTTTTGTGTCCACCAACCAAGGCGAGACGTATTGATGCTAAGTTTGGGATTGTTGATCCTGTGTTTTCTTCTGTTGCTACTTGTATCTCTAACTTAGCAGCCTCAGCACGACGCTGTTGCCGATATTCAACAAGCTCATTTGCTGAATCTGAGTTAAGACAGAGTAGCGCACGTTTTAAATCTTGAAAGAAAGGTGCTTCGACTTCTCCTTGACGTAATGCATTATCTATTTCAGCAATCGCCAAACTAAAGTAGTCGTTTGTTAGACTTGGGCCTAGAGCAGGTTGCAAATTAATATAGATTTCAAGACTTTCAAGTAACTCAAAGTAATGCTTGGAAGTAATTTTTTGTTTTCTAGCAAAATCTCTTAAATTATCTAGTTCTTTGTTTAAATCTTGCCACATTTCTTTATTTGCAAGCCATTCTAGCCAATCAGCATATGCGCTCAGAAGTTTTTCTGTATTTTGTAACTTTTTCCACAGGTCTAATCTGTCTTTTAATATTTCTTCTGCTTCTGATAAATTTAGGAGGTTTATGCCAGCCAAGTTTACACAATCCTCATAATAAGCTACTCTCTGCTCATTAGAAATATCACCAAAACCATCTAAATTGGCAACCCTTGCTATTAAAGCTCTATCTTCCAATGTCAATTTATCAGAAGCTATCTCTAGCAGAATTTGATACACCTCGCCTGCCTTTATTGGGTCGCCAACTGTAGCCCATAATTTTGCTAGTGGTATCAGAACTTGAACTCTACGTTCACCCCCTTGCCATGCCTTTTCTAGAAATTCGCTGGCTTGTGTTTTCTGATTTAAGTTATAAAGAGCTGCACCACGCAATCCTGCGAATACTGGTGAAAGTTCAGAAATTGTACTTGGTAATAACTCAGTCACTTCTTGGAAAAATTGACTATTTAGTAGTAGTTCCACATGACGTTGTTGAACTTCTTCTGTTTTATCATCAATTGATTGATATATTTGCAAGGCATATTTGACATTGTCAATTGCTGCGTAGGATTCAGCAAGAGCAATTAGTAGATTAATAGCTTTAGGATATTTTTCTTTGAGTTTCTCAAGTTGGGGAATACGCTCGCCTGGTTCAATTTCTAATAACTGTAGCAATTGTTCGTTAAGTGTGGCTCCTTCTATTGTTGGTAGCGCTTCTTGAGGATGTAGGGACAAATGTAGTATCTGTCGCACGCCGTTAGCTTGGCGTAAACGCTCAAGTTCAGGTAAAAATTCTTGTGCTAATGCTTGAGCAGAAAGTAAGAATTCTGGTGCATTAGTATCTTTGTAAATCTGGAGATGGGCAGTTACTAACTGCTCAACCCACCTTCCAGAAACAGGTAAAGCAAGAACACTCTTACGTTTAGTTTTACAAAGTTCCACTAAATGTTCATTTTGTTCTGTTTTAGCGTAAAGTGCAATTAATGTTCGCAGAGCATTACTGTCATTAACATCGGCTTGTCGAAGTAGCTGTTCCTCAACTTCGGTGATACGTCCAGCAGACAATTTTTTTTCGAGGATATTTTGAGGAATTTGTTGAGATGAAGTTGTGTAATTTTGAGAGTCATTATTTAATTGTTTAATGACTTTACGAAAGAGAATTTGCCAGGATTTGAAGTCTTTTAAAGAGGCTTCTTTTTTGACAACATTGACATTGTTTAAAGCCTTGACACGAGCTTCTATTTTTTGCATTACGCTCTCAAGGTCATTGACTGTGGAACTGACGTAAAGAAAGTGAGTATAATCGTCATGACTTGAGGGCAATAGATTAGTAACCTTAAATTCAGATTGCCTGAGTTCCAGATGAATTTCTACTGCTTGAGTTTGCCCATTACACCGCAAACGCAATCCAACTTGATGAGCGCTTCCTAATTTTGCATCAATTTGATATCCAAACGTCATGACAGTGGCAATCCTTGTTCAAAATGCTGTACACATATCTTCCGTAACTCAGCAATACTCCGTTCGTCGTGATTGTATGTGAAGAGTTCAAAATTTTGATGAACTCCCCCATCAGTCAAATTTAGTGAACCATTAATAGCACCGTAACGACCAATGTATGCCTTGGTATGGAGTTTGGAAAGTACCCGTATCTGAATCCGATCGCTTTTGTTGCTGAGTTGTCTCAATAAAGGATGGTATTCTTTATCACTACCTACTGTGATATAAACTTTACCGCCGTTGGCAGCGATTTGATGCAGAATGTCAAACAGGTGTAGTGCTTCTTGCTTTGTCTCTACAATTTCCTGAAAAGAGACATAGTAGGGTTTTTCTAACCGGAAATTTGTTACCCAAGGCGAGACAATCCAAAACTCGTAACTGCCCTCTAGTTGTGATGCTAAAATCTCATTGAGCAGAAAGTTGTAAAGCATTGCTTGACCACTAGGTTGCAATTGAGTTGATTGCTTTGCCACTGGTGGAACCTCACTTGATAGGACGAACTGTTACTTGAATGACAGGTGCTTCGCTTGGTCTTAAGTCGTTAGGGAATATGGTTTGAATATCAGTAATCATTGGGTAAACCATACCGATATCTGTGTCGATGCCTGCGTCGGTCAAGTAGCTAATTGTGGCACAGAGAGAGGCAAGATTATCGGTTCTTACCCGTAAGTAAATTGTTTGACAGCCATTTTCCAGCAATACTCGCATTTTGTCGCATATGCTAGCACCGCTTACAGTGCCATCTAATTCTACGGTTTGAGGGGCGCGAACCTGATTTAACCATTCCGTCAGTAGGGGACGATTAAGAAGGTGACGGCTTAAACCTGGCGCTTCGATGTCGCCACTGCGGTCATCCAAGCAACTGGAACAATTGCAGCGACAATTTAAAAGCATCCGGCGTTCTACTCCTGCTTCAAATGCTTTACGTGTTTCGTTACCTGAAGCACCATATTCGGCTTCGTAAATTTCAAGTAAACGTGTTAACTCTGGATAGGGGGGTGGTTGTTTGTCACGCCTAGCTTTAACTACTTTGCGGTAAAGTAGCGCTGATGCTTCAGTAAAAGTAGGGTCACGTCCTAACTGTTCAGCACACAAAAGAAGAAACTCGTGGTTAATTTCCCGAAAAATACGCCAGTTAACCAGAGGTGTATCCCCTAGTTGCTGAGTGTAGTCGGGAATAAAAACCCGTAGTAAAGCTTTGAGTTGGGTTTGGCGCATAGGTACACCAAGTTGTTGCCGTACCTGTGCCATTAACTCTTCAATTTTCTTTTGGCGATCGCTAGATTTACCTGCTGCTATAATTTGATTTGCTCTAGTTGCACATCCTTCTAACCAAGACTCAGGTTGTGCTAATAAATGACGCAAAAAAGCTTCCTCTTGGGCAGTGGTACAGCGAGTCATTTTGTTAGCGAGAGTTGTCCAAAATTTATCGGCATGGTTGCGTAGCAAGTCATGGGTTGCCCGCATTACACCAATACCCCCCATCCCAATTTCGTACAACCAGATCCGGTCAGCAGCCTTTTCGTCAAAGTCAGCGTGTAACTCAGTCCAGGCTGCAACGTAATTTAGTGCCTCAACACCTGCAACTTCTTGTGCTAGAGACTTTAAAGCTAGAGTCAGACTATACTGAAAGCTGTCCCGTAAGTATTGCTGATAGTGCAATCCACCGCTATGAATTTCAGCATATAGGTTCAAAAATATTGATAAGTAATCATTGTCATTATTTACTAATTGGTAAACAGCTTGTTGATTTTTACGGGACAATTGCTGTATCCCGTTAATTACTTCTTCCAACCAACGATCAAACTTACTGTTACCACGGGTAAACCAATCACGTAGCCCTTCAGGTGTTCCTCCTTCTCCACCACACCATCTATCTGCTATAGTTAGCAGCACATTAACAAGATATTCAACAGCAAAGTAGTTTGCCTGATATTCAACCGTGAGAACACTAACAAAGGCATGGTGGATGGCATGGTAACACAGATTTTTCTGTGTCGAAGCAGAGAATTGAAGCTTTGTTAGCAAATCAGGATTGAGGTCAAAACAAACTCCCTCCGTCAATATCTGGTATCCTAAAGCACAGTTGCTGAGACTATCCTCATCTGCTGTAAAACCCACGACTCCACGAATTTCTTCAGCTGATGAATTGTGGAATTTAATCGTGTACTCACTTCCGAGAATAATTCGCCGCACATCCAACAAATTAAGATTTGCAGTTTCGTCACTGTGAAAAACAATTCGTTGTATTAATTCTTGCCCTAATGGATCGCAGACCAAGGCAGAATGATCAGGCTTAAGAGTATATGCGGGTGTGGGAGTATCACGGACAGGGCGAATTGCTACCGCACTGATAGCGTTAGCCGAACAGGAGTGAGCTAATGATTGTGTATCTTGTGCTGCATTTTCAGATGTACGGCTTTCAGATAACTCTCCTGTTTCTGGGTTACACCACCAAAATGATGAGTTATAGTCTCGACTAAACTGCTTGGGCTTAATTGCAGTGGGACGATATAAATTCAAAAAGTTGGTACTTTGTTTACTAATGTCAAGTTTCTTCAGCGCCCGTGTTGGCAAGTTAACCGTGTTAGGTCGTTCGTCAATTCGATTAAATTTATAGTACTGATTAATGGCTATTCGGGAAGGTTCTCCATCGGAAATTTCTGGTGGTATCCAAGTTGAACCTTCACCACCGCGAAATGTTACATTACCTGGGATTGTTTCGCTCACCGCCAAACTGATACTTTCAGAGTTAGGCTTCTTATTGGGGTTGTTATTATCGGGACGGTAGTCAACTTGCACCTCTGGCAAATTAATGTCAGAAAATAAATTTTCTGGTAAGTGCTTATATAACAAATCTCTGGTTTTGACTCGCGGCTTGTTTTCGCGCTCAAACTGCGGATTTACTCCCTTCATTAAGCCTTCGTAGAAAATTTGGCACAAAAATCCTTCTGACTCATCGTCAAGTACTTGTTTTATGGCATCATCTGGTATTGCAAAAGCTTGTTTAAGATAATCTTTAAATTCCAACAAAACTCCGAAATCGACACTTTGCTCAATTAGATACTCGTACCCCTGCCGAGATAGATTATCGAGTTCGAGGTCAATTCCTGCACAACTTGCCCGATAAGCGAACCAGTCGAAGAAGGCGTAAAACCCATGAATTCTTTGCAGGTAACGGTTTTGGGAATTGAGAGGTAGTTTTTGGAAAGTAGGGTCTGTAAGTATGTGTTCGTTCCGAAACAAAAATAAGTCAGTAGATTTATAGGGGCTGAGTACTGTAACTACAATCGGTCGTGTGCCAACTTTCCGCCCTCCCCGACCTTTACGTTGTACAAAACTAGCAACATTTGCAGGTGCTGTGTATTGTAAAACACACATTAATGCTTCGTCATCGTAACCGACTTCTAATGCTGTTGTTGTAATTATTAAGTCATCATCAGGCTTGATAGTAATTGAGCGATCGCTACCTGTTTTCCGTATAATATTTAGAGATTCTTGACGTGCCTTATCTTTCTGGCTGAGTACCCACCAGCACTCCCCTGCTTGGAAGTATGGGCAATTTAAATCTGGACTTTTACTCTTATCGCAATTACAGTTACAACTAAAATTGGCACCAAAGAAGTTAGGAAAAAGTTGCCGATTAAATGGTGGATATCGATAGGCATATAATGGAATGTACCTGATTTGCCTTTGGTCAAGAGGCGTTTTTTGCAACTTATACCTTTCTCTTTCTCTGTGTTGTTCGGTTTTTATTTTCTCTGCATCTTCCATCTGGTATAACCAGCGACCTGCAATGTCTAAAGACTGGACAAAGCCAAATGTTCGGTAGCGCTTTAGGTCTGAACCTGTCAATGGTTGTGGCATTGTGTGCAGTACGCACATCGCCGTTTGAATTAAAGTTGAAATTACAGCAGTATCTTCGTTATCCTCAGCCCGTACAAAAATATAGCGTTCGGCACCAATCGTCTGCATTTCATTATCTTGAGGGTATACCTGTTTAATGCGAGGAGCAGGTATACCAGATAACTCCGACAGAAATTCAATTGGCTCTGAAATAGTGGCACTTAATCCTACAAATGCTAAATTGCTTTGTTCGTTGCGATGCTGCTTACCCAAACGAATCCTTGCCATTAACCGTCGCAGCAGAAGCGCTACTTGAGTCCCTGCAGTTGAAGTTTGTAGGTGAATTTCATCTAACATCACAACTGTTGGCGCACAAAACTTATCATTACCAAACAGGTATTGATATTTTGTTGATAACAACCGTCGATGAAGTGATTCTGTCGTGGCGATTAACAAATCAGGTGGATGTTCTGCCATGACATCCCTAGAAAATTGTATAAAGGGATATCGCTGATCGCAGATAGGGCAAATTAAAGTTTTGGAATCTGTGGGACGGACAAGTAGTCGTTGTTTATCCTTTTTGCAAGCTTTGCCATCTGTACCTACACAGTAAGCAAACGGCGATAGATAACCACCCTGCTTTTCGCTGAAACTCCAGCCTCGCATCTTGGAGAGTGTCTGTTGGCGATCGTTAGTTGTGTCTAGGAAATCTCGTATTTGGTAAACTGCTGCGCCACTTTCTACCCCAATCGTCAATTTTGGAAGATTGTACTTTTCCAGAACTTGGTTAAGATAAAATAAAACTTCAATAAAATCAGTCAGTTGATTTTCAGAGAGAGCAACCCGTGGGTAAATGCAAATGGCTTTAACCCCTTCTCGACCTCGCAAGCAGCGTTCCAGCACCATCTTGGCGAGTACGGGTAAAAAGAAGGCGTAGGTTTTACCCGCTCCTGTGCTAGCAGTAACTACAACACCTTTTTCAATACCTTCTTGTGCTTTTAACTCGATTGCTTCGAGGATTCTTTCTAAAGTTCGTTTTTGGAAGCCACTCATCTCACGTAGCTTCGGTAGATAGATGTCAATTACCTCTAAAAGTAGGTTTGCTGTTCGCTGTTGTTCTGTGTCACCATTAAGCAAAGGTGTCATGCAGGTTTGCACTGCAATGTTCCTTCGAGGTACGCGACGAGAAGCGACACTAAACTTAATATCTGCCACTAAACGCTTACTATTGCTGATGCGGTGCGCTGCTTTGAGGTTGTTATCTCGAACAATTCTTTGACGGAGTTTTGATAATAACCTTACAATCTCTGCAATTCGACTGCGAAAAATCCAGTCATCAGGAGACTCTACTTGGTTAAACCGGATAATTTGCAAGTCCTTTGCTAGTCGCCCTAAAGCATTTCTGAGTGCTTCTGTTTTTTCTTCAGCAGTTAATACGATGTCTTCGGAGGGTTTGAAATTATCCATTACTTCAATCCCTGCCATTGTTACATCATAGATGCCATAGGCAACCTGTTCTGCTTCGCGCTGCTCGATAAAAGTCAGAATTTCATCAGCTAGTCGTTTAATAGTGTCAGAGTCTAAGCTCATAGTTTTTTAACTGTAAGGTAGATGAACCTAGCAAGCCAGAATTGGCTAATTGGCTAATTGTTTAAAAGAGTATTCCAATCAACCAGGAGCTTGAGGTGGTGGAGGCGTTGTTCCAGATACCCGAAACTGTGCTGTACTAGGACAACAACGCCGAAAATCACAAGCTTGGCAGTCATCATCACCACCATTTGCATTCCAATTACCGGGATTAATGCCTTCGTCTGACAGTCTATTGTGTATAGTTTATAACCTAGTTAAAGGATGTGTGTAAATTTAATTTGCGCTGCTGTCAGTTCTCTTTTTTCCCATATTTGAGCGGGCTACCCTACGTTGTTCCAGAAGTTCATCATGTAGCAAAGTTTGCTTATTGGGGTCTTGCCAATCCCTAATCAATCGCTTTAGTGCCACATTTACTATGTCTTGTACACTTGGGGCATTGCTAATTCGATTTGGAGCAAGCATTTGCTCAAACAAGTGTCTAATTGTGTACAACTGGGCATAAATTTCATCTGGAATCCGTGCTTGGTGAGGCAATGGTTTTACACCTGCTATGTATTTCACTCCAGCATAAATACATACACATAATTTTGCTACCATGTATGCTTGTATGCAAGCTTGTGTCAAAATGAAATTAATTTACAGAAAATAACGATGTTTGAACTTGTCATTAAAAGTGTTCCCATACAACGTGGACTTTTGGGGGAACATATCAGCTACGCAGCCAGCATTACTTTTGGCGACATAGCTCGACTGTTAAATGATGGCCATCTCTATATTCCGAACATTCCCGAATTACCAGATTTTGCCCAACGCAAACTAAACCAGATACGAGTAAAGGCGATCGCTCGGTACATTCTGGAAACTTATCAGAGCGGGACTACGTTTTTCCCGCCAGTTTGCGTAAACGTACAACCAGCCCCAACTTATAAAGATGGTAGTCTCTATCTTCCTTACCATTCAGTCTCGCTGCGCTTAACCGACGGACAGCATAGATGTTTTGGTATCCGTCAAGCACTCCAAGATATTCAAATGCAACAGTCAGAATATGAAATGACCCTTTCAAAATTAGAAATTGGCGTATTGATATATGGTGGATTACCAGTAGACGAAGAGCGCCAAGCTTTCCGCGACCAAAATCTTTTGGTGCAAAGACCGAGTGTGTCGCTCTCTCATGCTTTTGACACGCGATCGCCTACGGTTTTTGTAGCCAAAGATTTGATCAAACGAGTTCCTCATTTCCGAGATAACGTGGAGATGGTTGATACAGGTTTAGGTAAACACAATCCTAAGTTATTAACGCTTGCAACTTTGGTAACTGCAACTAAGCATATGTTTCCGCATTTGCAGTCAAAAGAGAATGTAGAATTATTGGCTGAATGGGCTGCGATATTTTGGACGGCAACAGCGAGTATTTTACCCCGTGAACTTTGGGCTATAAAAAGTAAAGAAGAACGTGCGGCTCAAAGAATTGTTTCATTAGCGGTGAGCGCTCCGATGTTTCAGGCATTAGGGATGTTAGCTCACGATTTATATCAAGAAAGTGTTCCCGCAGAAAATCTCGTCCATTGGTTAAATCGACTCCAAGAAATTGACTGGCGACGGGATAATCAATTCTGGCGAGAGCAAGGAGTTACCCAAATTGGCGCACAAGGAGAAGCAATTATTTCCAATACAAAAACAACTGTTAGTGCTTGCCATCGAGTCTTACGAGAGTTTGTAGGTATTGTACCTCTGGGATTAGTCGTTTGAGTAACTGGTTAACCCAAAAACTTCATGAAAGACATTACGGTTGCTAAATCTCTCACTGTCATAGCGCTCGTTCCACCACAACCAACCAGTAGTATCAGCCCAAACATTGTGCTTCTTAAGCACTTCTGTCCGGGTTAAAGCTAATCCTCCTAAGACAAATTCCGGTCGGCTCCAAGTAAGAAGTTCGTCTAGTTCCTCTGTAGACAAACCAAATTTCAAGCCTGTGGTTCTAGTTTTATCAACTTTTAATAACCCACCTAAAGCAATATACTCGTAGCCTATGTCCCGGTAAGCACTAATCAGGGGAGCTAAGAAACTTCTTGGGGACTCGTAATGAGGAGGAACACAATCGGACTGCGGAACTACTTTTTGATGCCAATTGTAAATTGCATATCCAACTTGAACAACACCAATCAAAGTATAGTTTCTGTGTTTTTGCCAATATTCTTCCCAAGTTAATTTTGCTAAATGTAGCGATAATAATGGCTCGCCAAAAATATCTTGCATAAAAACAAAATCGGGAGAGAATTTGTCACAGCGTTCAAGATACTCTCTGACTTTCTGTCGCAACTTTTGCTCAGATGCTAAACGTAATTCACGCACCCACCGATGATTGCGATATTCACAATGTTTTTGGGAGTACCAAGGGCAATCTTGATGAGTAAAAATGCCACAATCTATGAAAAATGGCTTTTCACAGTCACGAATAGTCTTAAGAAGGTTGTTGTGACATGAAATAGGGGCGAGAATACCGTAGTGACCTTCTAACTTTTTCAATTTTTCCAATAAACCTAACCAGTCTAATGAAAAGACTGGTAAAAAACTATTTCTGAAATTCATTATTTATAATTTATATTTATTTAAGAATATTATACATTATTCAATGTGATTAGAACAATCACTTTCTACTTTATCCTCATTAGCTAAAAATTCTTGGAAGCGTTTATAAAAGACGTAAGTGTTATGGAAACCTCGCCTGCGGTTGCGATCGTTCCCCCGAAAAATTACGCTTTCTACTCCTACTTTTTGACAGATTTCGCACTCACACTGCTGCCAAGGTTTTGCTTCTAAAAGTTTTCTGTACATCTGAGTATGTTGCCTGATACGTCTGGCTTTAGCAAATGCGTCAACTTTACCATCACGGGGCAATTCTAATAACTCATCGTAAGCAAGCAATTTATTAAGAGCGTCATCTATTAATATATTACCTTTATCGTACTCCCGGATAGCAGTTAATGCCTCCTGCTCAAGCTGCTTGAGAGTTTCGCGTTCGTAACCATTTTCTAATAAATGTTTAATTCTGACTGAGTGCTTATCAACAAAAGGAATACGGAGAGCAGCATACGTTTTTCCACTCAAAGTATGATAGTTTTCTACAGCATCAAACCAAGCTTTACGTAACGGACTCGCTGAGTCGAAACTGGTTACTCCTAAATGACGAAAATAAGGAAGAGCATCAATACGCCCCACGCCAAATAAATGTAGTCTAGTTGTAGGAGTTAAATGTTTATAAACCTCTTGCAGAACTTCTAGAATTTCTCTAGTTGGTGTTCTTGCAACTCCACCTATTGCAATAAAGTCATATCCCATTTCAATCAGTGCTTTTACTGCATCAGCATATTTTTCTGCGTTCCATCCTTGAGCAACACCAATAGGTGTAAAGTTATAACCAATCTTCTGGTGTTTTGTAATAAAATCTTCTGCATTTCGTAAAGTAAGTTCGTAGCGTTTCTCTCGGACTCCTGGCTGTGCAAATGGCCCTACGATTAAGTGGTCAATACTGACTCCATAATTGAAGCCTAGCCGTTGATAATAATCTAAAATTTCTCGAGTATTATATGGAGGTTCTTCCTGCTTAATATATCCGAATGCTCCACAATCTCCCATAATTTCTCCAGGGAACTTGATAAAATTGTGGATACCTCCTGCGGCTTCTATATCTTTTTTTTTAGTTGCTCTTTTATCAACCACTATCTTGGATACTAGAATACCGCTATAATTATAGTTTGCATATATTTCATGAGAATAGATATCATCTTTATAAGCATTTCGATGGAGACTAAATCTGTCTTGTAAAAAGTCATAGCCCGCATCTACTTTATCATCCCATTCTGGAATAAAATATTGCATTTGTAGATGATTATTAACTGCTGGAGTTAATTCTAAAAAGCTGCGAAAGTTTTCTCCTGTTGATTTGGACTTATTTACAACGTTATGTTTAGCTTTTGATTTACTTTCTTTTTCAAATGAATTTCCTAGAGGTAATTCTAGTTGTTGTGGTTGTTTGTCGAAAAAGTCTCTGAATGTTTCTGGTATTTGGTATAAATTTTCCAGTAAATCGGGATTGTGGCTAATTTTAGTAGCAATCAGCTTCAGCAAATGCCCTTTCAATCCTACTAACGCACAGCTAAAGCGCGAAGCATGGAGATTGGACAACGTTAATATGTATGATTTAGCGTTACCGGAATCGACATAATGTATACTTTTATTTGAAGCTAAAAATATGAATGTTTGGTTGGGATAAGTTTCAACAGGCAGGTTTAAAGCACGCAGGTATTTTTCTCCCAGTAAGACAAACACTAAATCATATCCAACAACTGCTTGGTTAAAATCCTGATGTATTCCTAGAGAATTCGCCCACAAACGAACCTCATCGCTCTTCATTGAGTTGAAAGTAACAGAGTAAGGAACAATAATTTTGTCTTCGGGAATTAATCCATATCCTGCTGAGATAATTTTTACGTCCACTACTTCTTTTCCAAAGCGCGATCGCAAGATATTCACACCCTCCATGACGCGCAAGTGTTGCATTCCAGTGTACATAAAAGCTGCTGGGCAAGAAAACTCTACCAGCAATTTGGAACGTTCGTTTAACTTCTCTGCATTTTTAAAGTCTTCGATTGTGAGTTGGTTTGCTGGCTTGAAGCGTTTTTCTCCGCTACATGAGGTAATTACCAAAACACGGAGTTTTTGCTTTATACAATTTGTAGTTACAACGGTTGTTTCAATTAATTTAGTCATCTTCATACTCTACTCCAGAATTTGGAGTTTCTGATACTGCAATCTTAATAGTACAAACTGTTACTCTGCTGTGGTTTGGGATAATAATATCGGCATCTCCAAGACTCGTTCTTGCGCTTGTTGAGCGAATAAAGCAACATTCCTTCTTGCTTCGGTATCAGCCCAGATTGTTTCCCAGTTAAATAGCCACCGGGCAACGATACGTCCTAAATCCACTAGTTCGGCAGCTTGGTCAATATCAATATCGATAATATGTGGTACAGTCCATTCAATGTGATATAGACTTTCGCGCATGAGGCTAACAATTTTATCTTCCGAAGCGAAACCCTGCGCCAGCGATTGAATTTGTTTAAGGTGTCGCGCTAAGTAGTTTAAACGCGTGGGGATATCGTTTTGTTGAAAATGTTCTTGATTTAGCGTTGCTATAGTCATATCTCTCCCAAAAACTTTATAATAATTTGGGCAAACTGTTCTCTTATGGTAGCGTCGAGGATTTGCATTGACCGATTTTGGCGCGGACGAAGGTTAATCATGGAGTCATGGGTAATTTTTTGATTTGCGGGCATAAATCCAGGTTAATTGTTGATGGTTAATGGTTGATTGCAATTAACCATCAACAATTAACTTTCAACGTAATTATTAAGTGATTATCCGAACATGATGTTTGTTATACCCCGCCCCGCGTAGCCC
>CALMVQ010000145.1 GCA_937873135.1 uncultured Scytonema sp.
GGGGAGGCATAATCCTTTATTAACCAAGGTGTCGGGTTGTTAATCATAGTTACTAGACCAGATAAAACACGGTTGTAAGTACCATAAAGTTCTCGACCTGTCTCAACATCTAAATAATCGCATTTAACAGCAAATTCTATCCATGTTTGAGTTTCGGCAGATTCAGCCTCACAATCATTGAGCTTGGCAACAAATGCTGCTTCATATCTTCGTTTACGCCAAGCCTCCGCCAAATTAGCACACACAGAACGCGACGACCGACGAATTTGATCGGTCAACGAATATCTCTCTTCTATAGGAAACTTCTTGGATAGTTTAAAAATTGTCATCGCTGTATCAAAAGCCATCTTATAAATTTCTAAGTCCTTATGATCTTTAATCGCTTCTTTATTCATCTTTCCTTACTCTCTGTGCTCCTCTTCCTCCCCTGCCTCCCCTGCTCCCCCTGCTTTAACAGATTAATTGAACCGTATTGGATTATCGATTGGTATCGTCAGCATCAATCGTGCCCCCGCCTGGAAGCATTAGCATTCCCGCCTGTTGGCTTGCAGCATTGCCAGAGGCAGCATCTGCACGTCTAGAGCTAGTGTTGATTGCTGCAATTTCCTTAGCTGCCTGTGCAGTTAGTACATTGTTGACGGCTCGGTCAGTCCGGGCTTGTTGAGCTTCCTTGATCAGCATTTCGTTAGTTTGAGTGTTAAGAGCAGTCTGCTGGCTGATATTCTTCATGATCTGCTGAGTCACATCTTGATTTTTGGACTCTTCACTCAACTGATTGCTCTGACGAGTTGCTGTTTGCGCTGCCAATAGTTGTTGAGCGCTTTGTTGCTGGGCTTGGGTACTCAGAGTTGCACCATTGGCAACACCAAGAGCAGCAGCTCGTTCAGCTTGCTTGTTGAAGTCATCTTTAATGGCATATGAACCTTCGCCACCAATTTTGTTCTCTAGTGTCTCTGAAAGTTTTGTGCCTTCGTTGCTAGCAGTCGAGGTTTTCATAATGTTATCGCTCACCTGATTTAGGATTGGTACTTTAACTTCCCCCAAATTTGAAGAAAGGACCTTGTTAAGAGAACCGAATAAGTCGTTTTGAACAAATCCATTGACATCGCCAATAAAATCATTGACTGAGTGCACAACATTTTCAATCGGAGCAAAGAAACTGTTGACTGTAGTTTGGTTGGCAGCTTTTGTTCCCAGTTGGGCAATTTGTGTACTTGTTGGTGTGTTTGTTGATTGTCCGGCTTGGGTAGCTGCATCTATCGGATCTTGGAGCGAAGCAGCAGCGCGGTTGGCAAATGCCGTCGCACCACTTAGGTTAAGGACAAGAGCTAATAAAAGTACTTTTGAGGATTTAATAAATTTCATGGGGATTATTTTTCAACGTGCAATAACTTGGTCGTTTGTCTCAGTTAAAGATTCGGGTTCATTTGACTCTCGACCGATGTGTGAGAAACCCTTACCACCCTGTACCGCTGGGATGTATTCTTTGGTGAAATGTTTTAATCCTTGAAGTTGACCTTTGAGAGTAGGTGGGTATTTTGCCATGATGCGATCGCGGGCTGAGCGTTCGTTTTGGTTGTTGGCAATGGAAGCCAACATCATCTCGCCTGGGTAAAATTTGGTTCGCCAGAAGCGTCCGCCTTTTTCAATCAGCCAACAGGAGTAGAGGTCAGCAGCTCTTGGCAGAAAGGCTTCAGTAGCATTTCGACTGATAATATTGGGGTCGTAACCCAGGTGACTACCTAAAGATGCCACGCCGTTAGCCGTGATTCGCCCGGTGATTCTATAGACCATATTTTGCATAATCTGGGAACCTGTAGCACACTGGCAGATAGTGTCGATGTCTTGACTGAGGAGCAAGACAGAAATTCCATCTTTTCTCCCAGTTGCACAGAGTTCTCCGACCATTTGGGCGAAAGAATCACGACGCAGCAAAACGGAAAGTTCATCCCCAATAAATAGGCTTCTCGGATGTGAAAGTGCATTTCGGATGCAAGCAGTGTGAGCGTTAATTGCCATTAAGTAGGCATCTTGTTCATTAGACAGTCCACTGAGGGCAAAGAATTTAACTGCTGGTTCGGGTGAAAAAGTGCTCGGTCTACCGATCGCTTTCCCCAAACGGGATGCCAGTAGAGCATTTCCTTGACTGAGAATTTGGTTGATGGCTTGTTTGTCCAATTCTTCAAAGGACTTAAGGTCGAGCCTTTCTTTAGTACAAAAACGGAGTAAATCCTTGAGTGTGGGGATTTGCTGCCAAGAAGGAGATTGCCAACCTTTCTCAAATGCCTCGTTATAGCGAGCGACGATCTCTGGATCTCGAAGGAACTTATCCAGCATCTTGAGTACGATCGCATCAACCCGTTGAGCTAAGTGCGGGTTGTGGATTTTCCCAAGAGCGATCGCAACTATTGCTTTGCGAATAAATTCTTTCCAAGATTCCATTCTTCGTTCTCTTTCCGGCTTATCAAATGAGCGCAAGTCAGGGGGTTCTACCAAATTGCTTGAACCTGTTGAAATGTCATAGTATGCACCAAGATCACCTAAAAGTTCAATAGCTGTTTTGAATGTACTATTGCCGCCACTGCTAATATCCATCCCCACAACCGGGATATTGTTGGCAAGTGCTTCTACTGCAAAACGCCATCCCAAAACACTCTTACCCGAACCAGATTCTCCGGTAATCAAAGCACGACTGATTTGGTCGTGGAATAAGTCGATGAAAATTGGCTTGCCTCCTCTCTCTGTGACAAATTCAACTCCAAAGTTATCTATGCTTCTTGGAACGGTTAAAGGTAAAATTCCCGCAACAGTTTCTGTGTCCAAAGTGAGTCGCCTTTCACTGAAAAGTGAACCACTATGTAGCAGCCATTTCCAAGTGATTGGCAGACATTGCAACCAAATATCCCAAGCGATATTTCGCTCTCGGATAACTTTAGCTGTTCCAAAGCTATGACTTAAGACATTACAGGCATTATTTAATTCAACAGAGTCATCGCGGTAGACTAGGAAAGCGACAGCGCAATGGAGTGCTTTTGCACCTTTATAAAGTCTTCGTTGTGCATCGAAGGATTCTTCAAGTTTGATTTCCGCTCCGATGTCGCGCCCTTGTCCCTTGGTTATCGCCCTGGTATTTGCTGTTTTAGATTGTTTAGCTTGACGAGCCAAGTTGTCATTGATCATAAAGTTGTTTCCCTTGCTGATTTCAATCCACGCTTCGGTGTCATGGACATAGCTAGAACTCATCACTTCCCAAATCCACTTGAGTTGCTGCCGTGTATTGATCCAGCCTGTTGGTGCCTCATACATAGTCAACACACCACATTCTTTGCCTTTGCCGTTGAGATAGACACGGTTGTGGCTTAAGTGATGCTCCGGACAGGATGATCTACCTTCTTCTCCCTCAATCAAGACAGTGCAAATATGCTTTTGCGTAGTCTTGGTTTCAGTCAGCTTGAAGCCTGACGATGTTTCTTCTAGTGTTAGTATTTGTGGAATTGGTGGAGCTTCACTGCTGTTGAATCGTTTCCAAAGCCATTGCCAAAGGTCTGTTGTATTACTTGGAGTAATTTCTAGCCCCATTTTAGTGTTCAGCAGTAATTCCCAGCGGATGAAACCTTCATTAAATCCCTTAAGGAATAGCTTTGTATAAAACTGTTCTTTATGGAGCCGTGTGTTACCAGTAATAGAGCCTAGTAACGAGTACGCCTGATTTTTTACACCGTCAATGACTTTACCGAGAAAGTCTCTAGATTGCTGTTCGGCTTGGGCATCAGCTGTCCAAGTACAGAAGGCAATTTGTGACCAGATTTGGCGCTCCCCTTTCTGGGTTAGCTGTTGAAGTCGGTGCTGTTCATTCCGAATTAGAACGGAAATTGGCTTCAGATGGGTATGATCTGCCAGTTGAGTGAGTTCCTTTTGGCGATCGCTATCGTCGCTTACGCAACCCGTACAGAAAGTTATCTTCTCACCCGATGGGATGTCTTTCATTGCAAGAGAGATGGAGTCAGCAAATCCCGAAACCTCCGAAGCGAAAAGCAAATTGTGAAGTCCCTGAGTGTGAAAACCAAATACCAATTGGTATTGGGAACCATTATTAAGAAGCATTCCGGCCGCAACTCGACCTTCCTTTTTGATTTCAACCAAGCAGCAAATATGTGTTTCATCTTGAAATGGCATAAACTTGCTTTTGCCTCCATGTTGATTCGGTACAATTTTCGGCTTAAGCTTGACTCGAAAAAGTTGCGAGTTTTTATGATGTTTTAGGGATGAAGAGTTATTGGGGTGCGAAAGTGGAGAAATATAGACAGAGTCACCATTACACCATTCGTGTCCTGGGGGTTTTCGGAATTTATCTGTAAAATGGTGTGGCTGATTGCCAGTTAGGAGCCACCAGCTAACAATTAGCCAAAACGAAACAGCAAAGAACCATCCCAAACCTAAACTGAAAAGTCCGTTTGTGAAGATATAGGAAACGACGAGAATTGCACACCAAGGTCCTATTTGGTTAGCAGGAATTGGACCAACACTTGCCTGTTTTCCTAAAATATTATTAACACGGATAAAATCTTTTTCTGGATCTTGTGGCATGGTGACTTCAATTGTTTAGCTCAAAAAATCGTGGTAATGTTATACAAAGAGTGCTAAATGTTTATGAGAGATAAACTATTGCATCAATCTCCTATTCATGGTTGGAAAATCAAAAATTCAAAATGGTATTACCTAATAACAAGGGGTGGATGGCAATTTAAACTTTTGTTGCAGTGCCATTACCAATGAACAAGAATGTAATCACATCAATGGCAATGACTATGCCAAAAGCCAAGCCAATCTGAGTGACAATAGGTCGCCAGTCATTACCCTGTTGTGCTTGGTTGTAAGCGAAAAGCGAAGCTGCGGCAACTAGTAAGAGGAAGACGCCTCGAATGACGTTAAATATTAGTGCAATAGTCTTGTCGTCAATTGACGTACCTCCTCCTACTGTACTGGAGCTTTGGGTTGCTATCTGTTTAAAGAAAGCTTCTAAACCACTAAGAAAGATGGCGTGAGCGGGCATCTCGAAGGTGTTGAGTAATGCTGTGACAGCGATGATTGCTGTGACAACGTGCCAAAACCGAATTTTGACGCCAATGAGTTTTTCCAGAATGGGTACTGTTCGTGTAATCTGCCAAAGTCCAAAGAATATAAAGCCGGAACACCCTAAAATACTCATTAACAGGGGTTCTTTGACGACCATGTACACGCTGACAACAATACAGAGGGCAATAAAGGGCAGATCAGTCCGGTTGATTTTCAGTTTTTGTAAAAATCGGCTGGCTGAATTGCGATGGTTGTAATTTGATAGTTGGATGGGGTAATTGTTACGCATTTTTAGTTTTTAAGGATTGTTAAGCTTGTAGTTGGTCTTTTTTTTGCTGTTCAAGACGTTCTCGCTTCTCTGGATCTCTGCTGTTCTTAGATGGTTGCGATTTAGCCGCTTGTGGTTCACCAAGCAAATTCTCCATTTCTTCAATGGGGATACGACACTTACGAATGTCCGGCGGTTGACCGTCCACTAGAACAGCCTCGAACACTTGTTCATCACCTTTGTGCGGGTCAAATCCTTGTAGTGTTTTCGACCCTTTTAAAGAGAGAATTTCAAATTCATACTTGGGCTGAGAGTTCTCTTTCCAAGTGAATATCGGCTCCTTCTCCCCACTGAAGCGTTTGGGAAAGGTTTCTTGAAACTTTTCGACTAAAGCTTGGGCACTAGCTTTAATGGCATAATCTTCTCCTGATTGAGGCAGATTGAGTATGTGGTTCTTTTCATCAGCGTTGAGGTTGTCAGAGTGAAAGATCCACTGTTTATCCTTTTTGCTGTCAGTAAATTTGGTGCCACTGAACAGTTCTTGCTCGTTATTACTTTTTAGGGTGAAAGAAAGCTGGTCGTTTTGACTTTCAACAAATAAAGTGCTGCCACCAGTAAGGGGAATTCCCTCTTGAGGAGATTGCTGTGTGACTTGCGCTGTAATCGCCGCAAAATTTACCAATGATTCAGCGCAGGCTGTCCGTTGCTGCAGCACTTTCCGTTGCACCACAATTTGCTCGAGAATGTCTTCTGAATCTGAGGCTTCCTGATTTCCGTTAGAATTAAATTTCTCTTGTGTGGCGCGGGTTTCTTCCAAATCTTCATCGTCCGGTTCTAAAACATCGGCGCTGTTATTAACAACAGTTGACATCTTAAGTTTTTCAGTCGGTGGTGATGCTTGTTTAACCTCCGATTTGGTAGGTACAGCATCTTCTGTTAAGTGAGACTGCGTTTGGGCTTTTGAAACCAACTTTTCTTCAAGGTCACTGACGATCGCTTCGAGTCGGTCGAGTCGTTGCGAAAGTTTGTTGAGGTATTTTTCAATCTGGTCAAGTTGTTCGTTGATTGGCGCAGTTTTATCGAGTTGTAGGGGTTGAGACTTGTATTCTGGGTCAAGTTGGTTCCCTAGCTGGTCAATTTTCTCTCCTACTTGAGCCGCAGCGCTGGCGATGGGATTGTTTGTTGGAGTTTCTGACTGGCGGTTCTCTGGCTTAAATATTTCAGTAAAGGGAGCCAATTCTTCTGGCAGTTCCTCAGCAGGGGTACTTTTTACGATTTTGGCAATGCGTTTGAAAAGTTTGCCAATCCGCGCATCTTTCTCTTCTAGGTCTTTAAGGATATCCTCAAGCCGTTTGTCTTCCCCTTGTTGCTTAATTTGTTCTATAAGGTCATCAAGCATGGCAATGCCTTTTGTTCCTAGCACAATTCCCAAACCTGTCAGCTGACCGACTAACCCAACTTCATTGATCCCGTTGAGTTCGTTACCTTTAGTAGCAGCGTTAGCACTTATGTGGGAAACTTCAACACCTATATTGTCTGCTAAGTCTTTTATGGACTCAGACTTTTGGTCGTTTGAGTCAGCTTCGGTTTCTCGGTTTTTACGTTGAGTTTTAGTTCCGGTGCGTGCAGCTGCTTTGTTCTGGTTTTTTGGTTTTGCAGGACGCACCTCGTCATCTTCAAGTAAATCCTCTGGGTCGTAATCGTCCTCTGCTTTAGCCACTTGAGGTTTAGCAGTGCGCTTTGCTGTTTTCTCAGCAGGTTTTGGCTGGGAGCGTTTGTTGGATTGTTTATTAATTGACCGACGTGGAGTCGCTTCTTCTTCGTCATCTAAATCGTCTAGGTCATCATCTATGTCGAGGTCATTATCTATATCGTCCAAGTCAAACTCATCTGAATTTTCGGCTTCTATGCCAAGCATTTCCATCACATTGGATGGAGTGAAGTAGTCTTCATCTTTATTGGTGCTATCTCCCAGGTTCTTAATTAGGTATTTACCACTGGTTCTTTGGCTTGGATCTTTGGTGAGGTAGAAGCGAAATCCTTTAATTTCGTCGCTACCTTGTTCCGTGCATAGTTCTACAGCGATCGCAGCTTTGCCCGACTGTTCGCTATACTCCTCCACAAAATTTTTGAAGTCTTCTAGAGACTCAATGTCTCCAACTTCAAGCATCGCTGCAATTGCTTTATCGAGGGTGTTTTCGATGTGGCGCAACTTCCTGGTGTCGGTCAAGTTCTGCCATTGTCTTCTGTTAGGAGTAGCTGTTTTAGCCATTTTTGAATTCCTTTTTTTAAGACTATTTGATGCATCGATGGGAGGGTTTTCAGTTCGGTTAAGGAAATTAATCTGTTGAGGCAGGCAGGGGAGGCAGGGGAAGCAGGGGGAGAGAAAAAGGCGATTCAGCAACCGTATTGGTTTCCAATACCGTTCGTAGCGTTCGGAGGCAAGTTGTTCAAAGAGCAGTTCCCCCTAGAGAGGCAGTTCGGCTAAGAACAGCTTTTCATCAACTCTTTACTTCCCCTGCCTCCCCTGCTCCCAACCCTTTAACTCCAAGTGGTACTCGGCCAACTGTTTGCCAAACTCCCGCAAAATTTCATAGTTTTGCTTGGGCATCTGTCCTGTAGAAGACGCTCTCTGGGCAAACAGGGCGAGGGAGTGCAGATGTGTGCTCATGCGCCGTAGTTCGCGGGCTACTTCAAGATTAATTTCTGGTATTACAGGTTGAGGACCAAATTCAAGAGCGCGTTTGCGGAGATAATCAGATAAAGTTTTCTCGCCAGACTGTGTTGCTCGCCTTGCCAAGTCCTCTTTCTCAACCGGGGTGACCCGCATTCGGACAACTTCAGTTCGGTAGCAAGAGTTTTGTAATTGTTCTTGTCTCTGTGTATTTTTACGCATTTTATTTTCTGGTTCCTTAAATACACGTATTCTTATGTTTTGACTCAATAATTTATTAAGTGAAAGCACTATAATTTCCGAGAAATCAATGTTATAAAGTTCATATCTTTACTCTGATTATAAATTTTATAGCATGTGTATTTATAAGAAAGTTCTATCCTTGTGTTTGTAATTAGAGACAGTTGCTATTACTAATGTCTCTAACCAAGTATAAAATATGGATATTTGTTTGGATAGATATTTATCTATGTCTAAAGCTATATGATTGACCGTATAAAGTTATTATATGTTTATATTCGATTGAATGACGACGAAAGTACGACTCAATTACGAATCACATTCGCATAGATATTTTTTCATCTTTTTGAATTTGCAGTTGAATTATTTTTAAGTTAGTTGCGACTTAAATACGTATTTTAGCTGAAGGATTTTCTAGTATAGAGATGGTTATAGTGGATAGATTAATCACATATTTTCTTGGGAACGCGAGCAAACTCTCAAATTAAAGGTGGTATATGGCATTGAAGCCTGCGGTTGTCAGGCGACAGTGAAGCGCTACTGCCTCCATGTCAGTAGATTTGAAGCATACTACATACTAAAGGAGTACTTTAAATGAGCGAGGAAATAACACTCCATCTCAAAATACGAGTTCCTGTCGATTCTCTAGACAGTCATCTGCTCAGTTTCCTGAAAGATAGTCGTACCTCAGCAACTAGGATGGTGTTAGAAGCAGTTCGTGCTTACTGGTTGCCCATAGCTTGTACTGATAATAAACATTCGGAACGAACCAAGGCGATCGCTCACGAGTGTTTACGAACATTGCAAATTCAGGAACGATATATCAGTACAGTATGCGACTTGGAAAGTTCCATAGCATTTGTACCTGTTCATTCTAATGTGTCGCGTTCTCATCAAGAGTACAAGAGTGTTGCGGTGGGTGAGCAACAACCTTTTTTATCTCAGGAATCCCAACAGGGGTGTAAGGATGCTTTAGAATTGAATCCAGTTTCAATGCAGTAACATCGGGACGCCTAAAGCGATAAAGTGTCATCGTCTTTTTATTGGCTAGAGATGCAAGTTTTCGGGGAGCATCCCAATTTGGCAGAAACACATTATTCGCGATGCTATCTCGCGAATA
>CALMVQ010000146.1:0-9711 GCA_937873135.1 uncultured Scytonema sp.
GGGGAGGAAAGAGCTTGTGGAAAATTATTTCTTTCCCCTCTTGTTGTAAGTTCAGCAAGGAGATATTTGCCGCGACGATACCAAGCCGCAATGGCATTTCCTTTTATTCCCGCCAAAAATTCCTCAATAGAAAACGGGTAGGCGATTGTGTTTTGTCGTAACACATCTCCACCCGTAATTTCTTGATTGAGGGTCAATTGATTTAAACCCCGCCGGACTGTTTCTACTTCTGGCAGTTCAGGCACAATTTAACGCTTTTCAGTTCCCTGGTTACCGCCACCTTCTGGTTCCTGATCGCTACTTCCTGATTCTGGCGTAGCAGAAGGCTTAGCAGAAGTTTTATTGGCAGCACCAGTCTTGCGGATGTCAGCCTCGACAGGAGTTTGTTGACCACCACTAGCAGAAGGTGTTGCCTTTTTGGCCTTCGCTGATGGTGGTTCAACCTCTATTAATTCATTTTGTGCAAAGTTATTGGTATTGACACCAGCGTAATTTACCTTATTAAACCGGACAATGACCGGGTATCTGCTGCCATTGCCTTGCTCGATAGAGGCTACGGTTCCTGTATCCTGATACCAGTAGGATTCCGCGCGAAGAATGCGTACTTTAGAACCACGTTGAACCATTAGTTTGTTTCCTTTAAATTATCAATTGCCAATCTACAGGGCTAATTGTTTTCACTCTACAACCTGATGGTCTCACCTTGAGGCTTTGTTAAGTTATTTGTCATTGGCTATCTCTCCTTATCTTCATCATCTCCTCAATCCCCCAAAATAATCTTGACAGAAATCACATTATTGTGTATATTTTATTCTCGCTAACACTACTAGGAAAAAATATTATCTTTTAGTCAAGACAAACACACTGCCCTCATTACCTCTACTAATACGCAAGTTGTTATCTATATAAGTGATATCCAACCAACCTTGTTGTTTGTCACTATTGAGATGTGTATCAATTGCACTAAATTTTTGACCGGACTCAATTTGTGGGATAAAATTTTCAGGAGAATCGTAAGCTATTAAACGTTGTAAGCCAATAATCGACCGCTCAAATTTCACATTTACGCGACGATCAGAAACTGGCTCAAATTTAGCTGAAACACTAACTAAACCTTCGAGATAAGGTAACCCATAAATTTCAGCTATATTATAAACGCTCTTAGTTTGTACGCGAATGCACTGATAAATTTGACCGAGTTTGTACAAAGGTAGGCGGTCGAAGTTTAATAAAGCATTGCTTGTAGTGTATAAGAGTCGCCAATTGCCATTCAACAAGTGAGGAGCTTCAACCGGACGCGGCGTGGGGTTAAGGTCTTCTAAACGAGCGATCGCCACTTGAATCGCTTGTTTATCGCGTTCAGTTGCAATTATTCCCCGATTTTTCCCAACAATTGCTTCTAAAAGATCCGCTTTTTCTATCATTAACTGTTACCTCAAATTACTTAGAAGAAGATGTATATCACCATACCAATACACTAGTTGCTATCTCTTGTTTAGCTACCATTGATAAATAAATTTTTTTTGTCGGATTTTTAAATCAAAGAGGCGAATAAGAACTATATGATCTAAGCTCAAGTGATAAACTCTTAATGTCTAGTTACATCACTCCTGTCTTGTCTTCCATATGTTGAATTCTCCATTGCGTGAAGTACCTCGCAATCAGCGGGCCGCTGTAATACCATTAAAGCAAGAATCTTCGCTCTTGGACTGGTTGCAATCCAGCGGTCGGATCATAGCGCGTGACGCTCATGAGTCCGATTTTGGTGATGACGAAGAAGAAATAGACTCCCTTATGGGTGTAGAAGATGGAATTGTTGATTATGACTTCGATGACGATGATGAACCAACTCCAGAGGAGGATTAACATTCTTTAGGTGTTTAGCATTGTCAGCATAGATCGTCCCTAATATTCGGTTTTATAGAGTGTGGAGTGAGGAGAAATTCCTGTGGACGCTAAATTATCTCCTGACCAAGGATTGAATTTGTCTGGAATTGGTCTGGTTTCTCTATTAGGTGTAGGTGTGTGTGGAGCTGCACTAATGTTTGATTGGATGGCGAACAGACTGCCGTGGGAATGGATGTCGCTTACCCTGCCAATCATTTTTAGTACGTTGGCTTCAGCCACAATCGGTCATTGGGTGATCCCCCTGTTACAAGCCCTGAAAACTGGGCAAATCATCCGTGAGGATGGTCCTCAAGCTCATTTAAAGAAGGCCGGTACACCAACTATGGGGGGCATATTCTTTGTCCCTACGGCAGTGATAACCGCCTGTATATGGTCTAAGTTTGCCCCGGAGGTACTTGCTGTCTCCGCATTGACACTAAGCTACGGATTCATTGGCTGGATCGACGACTGGCAAATTCTCCGCCGTAAGTCGAACAAAGGTATATCACCTAAGTTGAAACTCGGTTTACAGATCGGTTTCGCGATCATGTTCTGTATATGGCTCATCTTTAGTCAACCTTCTACTATTACAAGTATTTCATTACCTCTGGGTTTTTGTCTACCTTTAGGAGTACTCTTTTGGCCATTAGCAGGTTTTGTATTAGTGGCAGAGAGCAACGCCACTAATCTGACTGATGGCATTGATGGTTTGGCTGGGGGGACAGTCGCGATCGCATTGTTGGCATTAGGTGCGCTCATCGCACCAACCTCACCTGGATTAATGATTTTCTGTGCCTGTCTCAGTGGCAGTTGCTTGGGCTTTCTCACACATAACCGTAATCCTGCCCGTGTTTTCATGGGCGACACTGGTTCTCTAGCACTGGGAGGTGCTTTAGCTGCAGTAGGTTTACTGACAAACAGTCTAGTCGCCCTGTTTATTCTCAGTGGAATATTTTTTGTAGAAACCCTCTCTGTCATGGCTCAAGTTGGCTACTATAAAGCCACAAAGGGTCCCGATGGCAAAGGCAAGCGCCTATTGAAAATGGCACCGTTGCACCACCATCTAGAACTCTCTGGTTGGTCTGAACTGCAAGTGGTCGCTGTTTTTTATATTATTGCAGTTCTTCTGGCTCTACTGAGTGTATCAATCGGTAAGTTGTAATAGTTGTAAAAAACTAAAAACGATGGCGAACTCCCTCAACATTAGGGAGTTATTTTTTTCAAAGATTTAGGAGTTGTCGAGATGCACACCAGAGCGTTTCGACAACTTCTAACTTTGTAACTGACTCACTAAATGAGCAAGTTCTGGCAAAATTAGTTTTTCCATTGCCAATCGCACGGCATTACTCGAACCTGGAAGGGAGAAGATAAGTTTGTGTCGATAGACACCAGCAACAGCACGAGAAGCCATCGCCCGCGAACCAATTTCTTGATAACTCAAAAAGCGAAACAACTCTCCAAACCCAGGTAGAGTTTTTTCTAGAAATTTCTCAATAGCATCGTAAGTCGTATCTCTCGATGCTATACCCGTACCACCATTAAAAATTACAGCATCTAGATTTACACGTTTACACAGTAGTTCCATTTGCTCCCGAATTTGGTCTGGTTCATCTTTAATGATTACGTATACTTCTATGGTGTAATTAGCATCCCGCAGCAATTGTTGAATCAGCTGACCGCTTTTGTCTGTTTCTTGTGAACGTGTATCGCTGATGGTAACAACAGCACAATTTACTGTCACACCTGAGGAGTCTGGGTGAGGGATCAGCATCATAAACAAACTCTTGACTTTTTGTCATTAGTCATGTGTCTTTTGTTCTTTGTTTGTCGTTATTTGTGAATCGTTAACTTTTAACCACTGTACGGGAGGGTTTGAGAGGATTGTTCGTTTTTATTGACAAGTTACTAGTGCCGCAAGGCGGAAGTCAAAAGTCACTCATTCAAAAGTCACTCATTCAAAAGTCACTCATTCAAAAGTATTATGGAATGGGCTTTTTATGGATTTGAAATGGTTGCCTTATTTCCGCCGCGTTGTACTAGATGAAACCCGTCCCTACTAACTACTAACAATGAA
The DNA here is from genome assembly GCA_937873135.1 of uncultured Scytonema sp. Classification (GTDB taxonomy): domain Bacteria; phylum Cyanobacteriota; class Cyanobacteriia; order Cyanobacteriales; family Nostocaceae; genus Rhizonema. Next base: position 3,962 of record CALMVQ010000146.1, read on the forward strand.
CCACTAACCAATGACTAATGACTCATGACTACTTATTTTTGGCTGAATCCCAACTCATTCTCTTCAGCATACCTCTCCATAAACCGCATAAAGCGCTCCCACTCTAGAGTAGATCTCATCACATATAAGACTTCTAATGCTTCTGGTTTACCATTGACGAATCTACCTTTGACTTCACGAGTCACTAATTCTCCTTCTTCGTCAATCATGTACATTCCAGTAATGTCTTCAGTGCTGGCATTGCTTAAAGCCTTGGGTTTGATGAAAACAAATGAGGCTGTACCGCTTTCGCCACTACGTGAGCGCGTGAGACGAACTTCTGGAATTGCGTCTTCATCAATGCCTTTGGAGAACTGTATCTTAGCCATGAGGAGTGAATTTAAACTTTTGTTATGGTTAGTTTAATATTCTCTCATCTTTTATACAGGAAGTGGTTTAGCTCACAGATATTTTTTAACCTAAGTATAATCCCTTATTTTTTTTCTTTCTCTAGTAACAAAGTGACAGGACCATCATTTTCGATTAAAACTTGCATCGTGGCTCCAAATTGACCTGTTTCCACTCGTAAACCACTTAAGTGTAACTTAGCAACGAAACAATTGTACAAGTCTTCCGCCACCTTAGGAGCAGCCGAACGGTCAAACGAAGGACGGCGACCTTTACGACAATCGCCGTAAAGCGTAAACTGACTAACTATTAGTAACTCACCACCAACTTCTTGTACAGATTTTTGCCAGTGATCGCCGCCTTCATCTGGAAACAGCCGCAACTCCAAACACTTACGTACCATCCATTCAAGTTCAGCATCAGTATCAGTGTCAGCAATACCTACTAGCAAGTTCAGCCCCCGTCCAATTTTGCCGACAACTTCATTACCTACGGTGACTTGTGATGATTTAACACGTTGGACGATAACACGCATAAACAATTATGAATCATTAAATTTAAATAATTCTGAGAAAGCGAAAAGATGAGAGTATAGATAATTACAATTTTACTACCAGATGTCATCTTTTTATGTTTGATAACATCTGCAAGTTTCTTGCTGAAAACTTCTCCTCTGATTTTGCTTCTTGGCTGTTAGAACCAACAATAGTGAGGAGCGCTTGTCTGTATAGCATTACCAGGTTACTTTTAAAGAACCTGCTCTTCAAGCAGTTAGATGTCCACAGAAGCCCTATCTGATTTATTTAAGCGTAAGCCAATTTGTAACAATGTTGAATTATGAAACAGTGGTGAAAAACTTTTTGGTTTACTGATATATGAGGAGCATGAAGAGATTTAGTGGCTTATACGGATGTGCCAGACGAGTGCTTGTCACATCCGCAAGGGTTTTCAACTAGTACATATCGGCGGAAATAAACCACCCATCTGAAACAGATAAAAAGCTTACAGAATAAGTGTTCTTTCTTTTTACTTTTTACTTTTTACTTTTGCCTTGTTGTACTAGCCTTCTTATAACGAATGACTATTTCCCAAAACCTTTACCGCGAGTCGTAGAAGGCAGACAAATACAGTTTTCCAGTTGTTGAAGTAATTGCTCACGATCTAAATTTTGACCGATCAGCACAACCTGATTTTTCTTCTGACCTTTCCACTCATCATCATCTAAACTGAAGCGCTTGCCGCAAAGGTGGAAAATATGACGGTTGGGACTTTCGTCAAACCACATAATTCCCTTCGCGCGGAAGACGCTTTGAGGAAGCTGGTTATCTAGGAAATATTGAAACTTCCTGATAGAAAAAGGCTTATCACTTTGAAAGGAGATAGAGGTGAAGCCATCATTTTCTAAATGGTGGGAATGATGGTGATGGTCGTGATCATGGTGATCGTGGTCATGATCATGGTGATCGTGGTCATGGTGGTGCTCATGGTCATGATCATGGTGGTCGTGATCATGACTGTGTTCAGCTGCGGCGTCAAAATATTTATCTGACTCAAACAGACCAACGCTAAGAATTAAAGGGAGTGGCACTTGACTTCGCGTTGTCCGCAGAATTCTTGCTCCCTCCTTGACTTGTTGAATTTTTGTTTCTAGAGTAGACAAATCTTCCTCAGAAACTAAATCCGTTTTATTTAGGACAATCACATCACCATAGAAAATCTGACTGTAAGCCGCTTGAGAATTAAATAAATCTAAGCTGTAATTTGCAGCGTCTACAACTGTAATAATAGAGTCCAGACGGGTTAGATCGCGCAACTCCGGGCTGAGAAATGTCATGGCTACAGGCAGCGGATCTGCGAGTCCAGTTGTTTCCACAACTAGATAATCTATTTTTTCTTGGCGTTCTAGAACTTTGTAAACGGCATCTACCAAGTCATTATTGATGGTGCAGCAGATACAACCGTTGCTTAGCTCCACCATATTATTATCATTATCTTCAGTGGCGATAATTAACTCATTGTCGATGCCTATTTCGCCAAATTCATTTACGAGAACAGCAGTTTTCAGACCCTGCTGATTGCTCAGGATATGATTGAGTAAAGTTGTCTTACCGCTCCCGAGAAAACCTGTAATAATTGTAACAGGCAATCCTTTTTTCGGAGCATCCATTGCTTGAGATTCGGAAGTCACTGCTGATTGCATAGCGCTGCTGTCAAAAAGTAAAAGCTAATAATGTAGCGCAGAGAGTACAGAAAACACTAGCATAGGGATGCTGAATATTTCATCCCTCCTGCTGTCTCCCATTATTACGTATCTTTAGCATTACGTGGCTATGACCCTAAACGTTTACAATACTCTCACCCGCCGCCAAGAACCTTTTGAGACTGTTGAACCCGGTCAGGTTAAGATGTATTACTGCGGCGTAACAGTATACGATTACTGCCATGTTGGTCATGCCAGAGCCTGTATTGTTTGGGATGTCGTGCGTCGATACCTTCAATTTATCGGCTATAAAGTACGCTTCGTCCAGAATTTTACCGATATTGATGACAAGATTCTCAATCGAGCGCGGCAAGAACATTCCTCAATGGAAGCAGTCGCAGAGCGCTATATCCAAGCCTATTTTGAGGATATGGCACGGCTTTCGATTAAAGAAGCAGATGAGTACCCGCGTGCGACTCACACAATCAACGGCATTCAAAGGCTGATTCATGAGTTGGAACAGAAAGGCTATGCCTATCCAGCAGACGGTGATGTTTACTACGCAGTGCGTCAGTTTGACTCTTATGGCAAACTTTCCGGACGTAAGTTAGAAGATTTGCGATCTGGTGCCAGTGAACGGGTGAGTGTGGAAGATCCAGAATATCAGAAGAAGAAAGACCCGTTTGACTTTGCTTTGTGGAAGGCAGCTAAAGAAGGAGAACCAGCTTGGGAATCATCTTGGGGTCAAGGGCGTCCGGGGTGGCATATTGAGTGTTCGGCAATGGTGCGCGATCGCTTGGGTGAGACTATTGACATCCACACTGGTGGTGAAGACTTAATTTTCCCGCACCATGAAAATGAAATTGCTCAGTCAGAAGCGGTGACAGGAAAACCACTGGCACGTTACTGGCTGCATAACGGCATGGTAAAGGTGAATGGGGAGAAGATGTCCAAATCTTTGGGCAACTTTACGACAATCCGGGATTTACTAGATCGACCAGTTGACTCAATGGCGATCCGCTTGTTTGTCCTCCAAGCACACTACCGTAAACCAATTGATTTTGCGGATGAAGCGATCGCCTCTGCGACCAACGGTTGGCATACTCTTAAAGAAGGTTTAATTTTTGGTTACCAATACGGTAAACAACTGGGATGGGAATTGTCATCCCCAATCCAAAATCTAAAATCGGAAATTAAAAATCCCTATATCGAACGTTTCCAAGACGCTGTGAACGACGACTTTAATTTCCCTGCTGGGTTAGCAGTGCTATTTGAGTTAGCTAAGGAACTGCGTCGTGAGGGCAATATCCTCGTGCATCAGGGAAAAACGGAGAGACCAGTAGATGAATTACTGTTAGAGTGGCAAACACTTGTGACTTTAGCTGGGGTTTTGGGTTTAGAAGCCGAACCTTTTGAAGATGGTAATTCAAGCGCTCACCCTTCAAGTGAGGGTACTTTAAGTGATGCGGACATTGAGGCGTTAATTCAGCAGAGGCAAGAAGCACGTCTCGCCAAGAATTTTGCTTTAAGCGATCGCATCCGCGACGAATTGCAACTCGCAGGTATTACCTTAATTGATAGCCGTGATGGCACCCGATGGCACCGCAACTAATATAATTAAAAATTAAAAATTTAAAATGTTTTCTGAACTTACAAAAGTGATCGCTCACATTGATGTTCCGGCTGATTGGATCGGCATCAGAGTCGTTAAGGAAACGTCCTCGACTCGTTATGTTCGTGATGGCTTACCCCAAAACAATGGCAAAACTTCCACGGCTGGAGCCATGCTTGAAGTTATGGTCAATGGCTGTATAGGCTATGCTGCTACTAACGAAGTGCAACTCCAGTCCTTACAAATTGCTGCTGAGGAAGCGTATAAACAAGCACTGGCTGCTAGCGAGTGGTGGATATACCCTTTTCAAGCCGCAAGTGAACGTCCTAAAGTAATCGGTGAATATATTTCCCCGTTTCTCGAACCTCTAGATAGTTTGAGCCTAGAGGAAATCAACGATTTACTTGTCCGCATCTGCAATACTCTAAAAGTCTCTGACCAAATCGTTCAAACCATAGCCAGTGCCACCACCTCCGAGATGGAAACTTGGTTTGTCAGTAGTAATGGTTCAGAGGTGTATCAAAAATTTCTGTTTCTCAGAACAGATTACAAAGCAACAGCTCAGGATGGAGCGATCGTCCAAAAGCGCAGCTACAATGGCTCGGAAGCCAACTGTTATCAAGGTGGACTGGAACTTTTCAAACAAGCAGAATTATGGGAGCGGGTACGCCGAATTGGCGAACAAGCAGTAGAACTTTTGATAGCAGATGAATGTCCGAGCACTACCACAAATCTGGTACTTGCCCCAGATCAAATGTTACTACAAATACATGAAAGCATCGGTCATCCCTTAGAAATAGACCGAATTTTGGGAGATGAACGTAACTATGCCGGAGGCAGTTTTGTCAAAACGAGTGATTTCGGTAAATTGGTGTATGGTTCGCCATTGATGAATATTACTTTCGACCCTACAGTGAGGAGTGAATTTGCTAGCTACGGCTTTGATGATACAGGTGCTGTAGCAACAAGGGAGTATTTAATTAAAGAAGGCATACTTCTACGAGGATTAGGTAGTCTAGAAAGTCAAGCCAGAGCAGGTGTCCCAGGAGTTGCCTGCTCCCGTGCTTCTTCTTGGAATCGACCAGCCATTGACCGTATGGCAAACTTAAATCTAGAGCCGGGAAACGCCTCCTTTGATGAAATCATCGCGGATATAGAACATGGTGTTTATATGGACTCCAATCGTTCTTGGTCGATTGATGATCGCCGCTATAAGTTTCAGTTTGGCTGCGAGTATGCCAAATTGATCGAAAACGGTAAGCTGACCAAAACCCTCCGCAATCCCAACTATCGAGCCACAACTCCAGAATTTTGGGGTAATTTAATCAAAGTTGGAAACTCATCCACTTGGGAGATGTACGGTACTCCTTTTTGTGGTAAAGGTGAACCAAACCAGATGATTTGGGTAGGGCACGGTTCCCCTGTTTGCGTATTTGCCAACGTTGAAGTATTTGGCGGCGGCAGTTGAAAAGGAGAGGGAATGAAGAATTAAAAATTAAGAATTAAAAATGTCAAGTTTTGAATTTTGAATTGAATTTCCCACTCCTGTAC
>CALMVQ010000146.1:9811-34130 GCA_937873135.1 uncultured Scytonema sp.
GGGCGGGTTTGACAGAAGACCGCCTTTACCCAAATGTGATCTGTATTAAACCCGCTCCTACCTGTACGGGCGGGTTTGACAGAAGACCGCCTTTACCCAAATGTGATCTGTATTAAACCCGCCCCAACATAGCTGATGAAAAAAGAAGAATTATCTGCTTTAGAAGAAAGTTTTAACCAACTGATTGAAACGCTACTAAATAAAAAAGAAGAAAGTGAACAATTTACTGCGAAACTAAATAGTGAGCGCAGTCAATTTACTCGTTTCAATCATGCCAAGGTACGACAAACAGGTTGTGTTGCTGATGGCTGGATACAACTAACTTTGATGCAAAATCAGCGCAGTAGTTTTCGGGAGTTTCCTTTTACGGGAAATTGGGAAGTAGATTGGCAAGTGGCATATGAAGCTTTGCAAGAGTTGCGTGAAGAACTGCCTCAATTACCGATTGATCCGTATCTCGTTTTACCATCAGGAACAAATACCAGCAGAGAAGTACATTCTGGGAATTTGTTAGCGGCGGAAGCAGTCGTACCGACTGTGTTGGCAGCAGTTGCAGAGTTAGATTTTACAGGTTTGTATGCAGGCGGAGTTGTCATTAAAGCTTATGGCGATTCCAGCAATCAGAAACACTGGTTTGCTACCGATACTTTTATATTAGATTATTCTTTATTCACAAGAGAAGGACAAGCAGTTAAAGGTATTTTTGCTGGGAGTGATTGGAATAATGAGACTTATGCCAACCAAATTAATGATGCTAAAATCCAACTAGAATTGCTCTCACGTCCGGCGAAAGAATTGCCACGGGGAAAGTACAGAACATATTTTGCACCAGCAGCAGTTGATTATCTATTGACTATGCTTTCTTGGGGAGGTGTAGGTGAAGCTGATTTACAACAAGGAGGTAGTGCTTTAGCTTCATTATGGCGACAAGAAAAGCAGTTATCTCCTGCGTTTAATCTCAAAGAAAACTTTTTGCGAGGATTGGTGCCGCGATTTAATCAATGGGGAGAAATGGCAGCACAGGAGTTACCAATAATTGAAAAAGGTATTTTGGTCAATACTCTTGTGAATTCTCGCACCGCAAAAGAATATCACAAAACTTCTAACGGTGCTAATGGAGCGGAGTCTTTACGTGCATCGGAAATCAGTCCGGGCAATTTAGAATTTGGGCAGATTCTTCCTACTTTAGATACAGGATTATATGTCTCTAATTTGCATTACTTGAATTGGAGCGATCGCCCGACTGGCAGAATTACAGGTATGACCCGTTATGCCTGTTTTTGGGTAGAAAATGGGAAAATTATCTCTCCAATTGAGAACTTACGTTTTGATGAAAGTCTCTATCGCTTCTGGGGAGAAAACTTGTTAGAGTTGACCAATTTTCAAGAATTTATTCCCGAAGTCGGAACATACAAAAATCGTCAACTTGGGGGTAGCATGGTTCCAGGTATGTTAGTAAAAGATTTTACGTATACCTTATAGTCTGAACTGTTTGAAATATCAAAGGAAAGAACTTTCATCCTTCAAGCCTATAGCGACAGAGTTAACATACAAATACCTGCGCCAAAAACCCTTGTCGCCATGTTGGAATACAACTCTTTAGAACGCCTGCCTACAGCAGAGGAGCTACCAAGCTCAGATGATACCCCTGTGGATAATGAATTACAAAATCTACTTCCCAACTTGTTACTAGCCAGCTTAGCGATAATTTGGGCTGAGCGAATGGACTGGTACTTTGGGGTGGATATGGGTATTTATTATATTTCCAACCTCCGTTATCACTGTACGTTCGCTCCTGAATGTCAGGGAGAGAGGAATTAATGCCCGACTGGGTAAGGAAAAAACCATTATCTGGATCTGATTGTACGGTTACCATGTAATACTTGGGTCAGGGGAAATGAGATTAACAGTGTATTACATGGATAAGGGGATATCATGTATTACATGGTAGTGCATTCAATTTATGGGTATTAACTGTATTGTACGGAGTCAACCTGATCTCGGCGTAATTCTGTACAATACATGGTAAAAGACGGCGCTAACCGTGTTAACCTTACGAGGTAATACACGGAAGGGCTGATGTTAAAACGGGATATTCAAGGGAAGTTCGCACTCAAAGACAACGATTATCGTCAAGTACACTCTTTAAGATTGACTGATGAAACGTGGAAGGCTTTGGGTATTATTGCTGAATGCTTTGGGATGACCAGGGCTGATTATTTGTCAGAGGTTGTGAGGAACAATGCTCATCCGCGTATTACACGGAATCATGAGCCAGATCGTCAAGCCGAAACTCAAGCTTTTTGTAATTTAACTCTCTATTTTCTCCCTGATTCTACCATCTTCATCACACCAATTAACGCGCTTCAAAAACAAATTCTTTCAAACATGAAAATGCCTGAGGCCCTTTATCAGGTTGATTCGGTGAGTAGCTCGACATAATTTACAATCACCACTCATAAAAGATAATACACCGAATTGAATGTCCCATTTCAACATTATCCCTTTCCGTGTAATACACCGTAAGGTTAACCAGGAATCATCCTAATTTGCCATGTATTACACGACAGAACCTGGTTTCATCTAACACCTTCATTTTTCTCATGTAATACACGAAAACCCTGATTCCTTTTCCCATGTATTACACCGTTGCTCTCTTTTAGCCTTACCCACGTATTACATGGTATTAGTATAATCAAATCCTCAATGCCGGTTTTTTCCTTACCCAGTCAGGCATTAATTCCTCTCACTCTCACATTCAGGAGCGAACGTACAGTTATCAAGAACCGTTAGTACCAGATGGATTTCTCGGTATTGGGGTTGAGCGACGAAAACGACAGCGAGGAAGACTGAGCTATGTATTGTGGGAAGAAAACTATGTCGTACCTCTTTTGGCATTAGAGTGTGTTTCTCACAAATATGGTGGAGAGTACGACGAAAAGCAACAAAAGTATGTCAATTTAGGAGTGCTGTACTACGTTGTTTACAACCCAGAATATTGGCAAAAAGACAAGCACCAACCGTTTGAGGTTTATCGCCTGACGAACGGTGAATATGTGCTTCAATCGGGAGAACCATTTTACATGCCAGAGATTGGCTTAGGAATTGGGCGTGGTGTGGGAACCTATTGCGGTTGGACACAAGAGTGGTTGTACTGGTACGACGAAACAGGATTTCGTCACCCAAGCCCTGATGAAGCGACATCTGAACAACGACAAAGAGCAGAACAAACTCAAATTCAGCTCGAACAGGCACTAACTCAGTTAGAGCAGGAGCGGTTGCGAGCACAACGGCTAGCTGAGCGGTTACGGGCAAGAGGCATTGATCCATCAGAATTTTTGGATGAGCCGTAGGAGTCTATATACCAAAAACTTACTCATCATTTTCAACTGCTTTAAGTAGAGATGCGATCGCTCCTTCAATGCGTTGCCATCCGGTTGGTGAACTGAAATCGATTCCTAAGAATGTATCGCTGACTTTAGTTCGCATAACCAGATAAACAATTCCAGCAATCAAAACTGCACTGATGGCAGGGATATCTTTATTTGGCGGGAAGGAACACTTGTGCTTGAGAAATTCTAAACTCTCAATCGCCACATGATCGCGCACCGTTGCCAACTCATGCGTTAACTCATTGCCTTCCAGTAACTCCCAACGCATAATCTCTTGCGTAATGGGTCGTGTTTGTAAATCATACAGGAAGCGCGTCAGGAACAAAACCATCCAATCAGCCAGCGATTCAGCATCAACGACTGTTTGATCTCCAATTAATTCTTTCACTGTAATCCAGTAGTTGCCTTCCTTGGCAAAGGTTTGTAGCAATGAGGGTAGATTCTCAAAATATCGATAAATCAAAACTTTATCAACCCCCGCTTCACGGGCGATCGCATTCACCCCCAGTTGCTTAAAGCCTGATTCTGCCAAGAGTTTACCAACTGCTGCCAGAATTCTTGCCTTCGTTTCTTCTTTGTCTCGCGCCATGAATCGTTCTCATCCACTTGTCACCAACTGGTGACTATGATACTTTGTCACTGAGTGGTGACTTTGAGGACTGAAGATGCAAAAAATTTCCTTTGAGTTAGAGGTTTATTCTTTCCACATTGATTTTATTGGTCATGTGAACAACACTGTCTATATTCAGTGGATGGAAATTGGACGGACAAAACTACTAGAAGCTGTTGGAATGCCAACACAGAAAATCTTTCAGCAAGGGTTTGCTCCGGTTTTGGTTCAAACCAACATTACCTACAATTCACCGCTCTATTTGGGCGAACGTGTGCATGTAGAAATGTGGATCTCACAACTGAAGAATGTCTCTGCTATTATGCAATTTTGTTTCTATAACGAACAGAGAGTATTAGCAGCAGAGGGATGGCAAAAAGGATTATTTGTGGATAGACAAACAATGCGCCCAAGGCGGTTACGCCCAGAGGAACGGTCTTTATTTATACCTTATGTACATTCCCAGGTAGATGATACAGGCGCTAATTCACTGGTTGATTCGCAATAAAACATTATATGCTCCAAAGATGCATCACTAAACAGTTACATATTCAAGTTTTTGAGAAACCCAAGGCTCTATTTCATTCTCATCAACAACATCTGCACCTAGTTTTTTATAAGTTGCAGTAGTTTGCTGATAAGCATTCTGATGTTGCTGATAATTGTCAGTTTCTTCTTTTGGTGGCAAGACAACAATTGCGTAGGCGTAGCCCGCCGTAGGCATCGCCAAATTAGGTTGAAGCTTTTTTACATCTGATATTCGCCAAAGAACAGATTCTTTTACAGAATCAGGTACATGAACTTCAAATGAAATTCCATGTGCAGCAAAGTAAGGTTTACCATTAGCAACAACAACATCAAACTTATTTTTGGTACTGCTTCCAGAAATCTCATAATCACTCTTGAGTAAGTCTTTCGCTTTGTCTCCAAATTTTTTATTCAACGCTTCACGAGTTTTAGACTTAACCACTGTTGCCGCAGCTTGGCGATCACGAGTCTTAGGCTTCGATTCAACCAGAGGCTCGCGTAAATAAGTGTTTACAGTATCTTCTAGTAAACTATCCAAAGTATCGAGTGAGCCTCGTGGCTCAGTGAACTGGATACTATTCATCCATCCTTGTGCGATCGCCCTTAGCCGTTCATGGTTAGGAATTTTACTATGTTCGTCTCCTGGAAACATGAGATCGTCGAGAGCAGCTTTGTGTAAGCGATGAGCAAAATCTTTTAAAAAGTAAATATCTTCCATCCCAAAAAGGCGAACTCTTTCCCAATTTGTCAGGAAGCGCGTTTGGACAGCATCTTCATTAAAAACAACTACGCCAATATTAATCCGCTCATCTGCTATCGGATCTGGAACATATTGAATAATGCTGTACCTACTTACCATAGCCTCACCTCGCGTCAAACTTCTTTGCCTAAAGGGCATTTAGCAATTTTTGCTGACGTTTCATCAAGTACTCTACCATTGCGACCCGTTCTTCCATTGTAATTCCCCATTCACTAGGAGGACTAGCTACTGCTTGGATGATCGTTTCCTCTGTGACTGTCTTAAGAGCAATGAGCGCTTGTCTAATGTCATTATTTGTTAGTCCACAGGATGAAACAAGTTTTTTGTCTACCACAGCTGTAGGAGCAGATGTGAGATCCGATTCTTTCCAATCAGGTCCACCAGGAAAGAAATGACCGTGATCTACAGAATACAGCTAAGCTTTTGCACCGTTAATGGCAAAATTGCTATCGCCCAAAATAAAAAGCCTCAACTAAATCTGAGGCTTTTTATCAGTATATTGTTAAGTTTTGCCAAAAAATAACTGTTGGCTGTTTTGCCCGATACTTAGATGACTTAGGAGCAAGAGAAATTTTTATGCGTTTCAAAGTTTGTTGCGGCTAATCACCGTGTCCGTCCAGTCTTCTAACCAATCACCGTCAACGTCGTTAATATGTTGGCAGATTCTATTGACTCCCATAGTGCTCCTGGAACATCTCAGATTTCTGGCTCTTTCAAGAGCTTTTCTTGCTCTGCTGATTTTTTGCTCCTTAAGAACTTCCAAGTTAGCGGTGGACATAAGAATCTTATCAATTAAGACTAACAATAAAATAACACTTTTCAAGCAATTGATCACTTTGAAAAAATTTCCCAGAGTTTGTCTGGCACATTACGTCCTTCAATCAGGACACCGATTTCACGAACACGCTTAGCTTTGTTGGAAGGATCGCCGGACAAAAAATTGTAGCTACTAATAATCGCCATGTTATCCACAACAATAACTTTAGAATGTAAGCCCTCTTTGTACTTCAACTCACCTTTGATCCCCTCAACTTGTTGTCTAAAATAAGTTTCTTCGTTACCCAACCTTTCCGAATCACCGTACAGCACAATTGGGGTGATCGGTTCGAGCTGTTCTAACCGTTTTTGCAGAGGCTCTATTAACCGGAAACGAGCGACTTCTTTATTAGGATCAATTTGATGGGATACCACAATGCAACGTCGTTGGGCTTTGCGAAGGTATTGTCGCATCAACCCCTCATGTTCATTCGCGTGTATTATGCGAACCTTGCAGCGCTGCGTATCCATTGGTTCAGTCATTTCGTCCATACTGCCCTGAGCTATTTCGCATTCCAGAGTCTCAGCGATTCGTTGCCAGTGATTAGGGGCATCTGATGACAAGCGGCTTCTTTGACCAGTATCCCACAGACTAGCAACTGAGCGAGATAAGTCTGCTACCAACCCTTGATGGTGTAAGCATACACTGACATCGCTACCAAATTTGTCAGCATTGGTTTCTACTTCCGTGGGTTTAGATAGCCAGTTGTATGAACCCACATGGGCTCTGTATCCATTGTCAGAGTCATAAATTAGTAGTTTGGCATGAGAATCTGTAGCTACTTCATTGATCCGCAAATTTCCGCCTTGCGCTTTTTTAGCTTCTTTTTGAAGTGTGTCAAGCCATTCTTTTGTTCTTTTTTCTGATTGATTTGTAGCTCTATATCCCCAAAGTAAATCTACATGAACACCCCGACGCAAAGCATCAAGTACCCACTCCCTTACATTTGATAAATTGTCTATGTTAAGAAATGCTGAGGCAATCAGGATAGTAGACTTAGCTTGAGTCAAAGCTTTTTGCAGTTGTTCAATATGGCCGCAGTTAGTTATTAGTAAGTCTTCAAAATGTATCGTAGTTGAATAACTACCAGGCAATCTCTCTGCTGTGTCTCTTTTGCGTTCTGGTAGTGGATATCCGCCAAAGCTTTCTTTTGCTTTATCTGGATACTTGTTGGCAAACACTTCCGCTTCTTCCAGTAAAAGCTCTTTTAGGCTGTCTTGCCAACAATCCGGCAATCCAAGGATCCGTTTTTCTACAAGGTTAGCATTTACAGTTAGCCAATAATAGTCTTGGGATATCAGTTCGGGGGGCGCTATAAACCGAATGCGTTCACCCTTACCTTTGGGAAGAAAATGTTGAACCTGCTCTATGCCAAGATTATTATCTGCAAGTCTAACAGGTAGTCTGCACGCAAGTTCCCAAATCTTTCCGTCATCAAGTTTCCTCTTATTTTGATAGGTAATTTCACTGGGCGAAACAATTCCTCCTGTGAAACGTTCCATGATGATAAAAGCTACCTCAGAGCGAATGCTAGTACCAGGTGGTAGCTTATCTCCTGGAGAGTCTATGACAGCTTTGCCCTTTGATGTGAGTATAAAACTTCCTTGTGGGTCATTACTGATAGCAATCCAGCCTGCTTGAGCAAGTGTAACTAAAACTTCTACAATCAGTCTATCGGGAAGGCAAAAAATATTTTGCAAATCATGAATTGTGCGTGCCTCTTTTTCCCTAAAAGCACGAAGTACTAATTGCTCTAATTCAGAATAGGGGCGTCCAGTTCCAATTTCGTAATTGACCTTGTAGCGGTTCAATGGTATTAGCAGAGTTACCATATCAATCTTCTCCGTTCTTGACTATCTCGCTGTAGGGTATTTTGATGGCACGTCCGTCATTGAAAGCCTCAGTTAACATTTGCAAAATGTTCTTCCATTCCCAAAGCGAGTCAGAACGGTTGTCGATGTTAACACCTTGCAAATGCCATTCAAAAAACTGCCAACACCCAACTAGCACCAGCATCTTCTCGGCGCGAGATAGCATTACATTGAGGCGTTCTACTTCACTGAGAAATCCTAAGCCATTAGGTAATCCGTCTTGAGACAATAGGCGGTTGTTGCGAACCAAGCTGATAATAACAACGTCCGCCTCATTGCCTTGGAAAGAATCTACTGAATGCGCTAGTGATGCTTGGTTATTCCCCGACTTTCTAACACGGAGATTTTCTGTGAACGTTACCCCAGAAAGTAACTGGATATCACATAGTTTTCTTCTTAACAGGGCAACTTGCTGACTGTAGGGGGAAAGTACCGCAACTTTTATAGACGACTCAGCACTTTTCTCGTAACGGAGTTGTCTGAGGAAATGTTGAACTGCTTGAGCCTCAAATGGATTAGTATAGCGGGGTTGACTTTGTTTCTCCCCTTGTTCCTCATATTTGGGATCGTCAGCACACCAAGGTACATCGATCCAGACTACAGCCTTGTCTTTTATCTCGCCAGGAGCAACAAAAGGATGGCGAACTCTCGACTCTGGCATTCCTTCATCATTCACAACAGGTTTATTGTAAATATTCTCTTCCTCGTAGAGATTATCCTCGTTGTAAAATGTTTGGAATATCAAGTCTCCAATAGTCGGGTGCATAAGGTACTGGAGAGATAACCTACCAGATGCGGCTCCTTCTGACTGTGTTTTAGTCATTTTTTCCTGACCAGACGCTTGAGTACGCAACTTTTCAAAGAGGTACTCAAAGGTTGTGAGCCTGACCTGTGCGTATTTGATGAAATTACTTTGCTCTGTGGCGTCTTTGTCTTCCCAGTTCTGCAACCAATTTAGGTCCCGCAAGCTTCGATCACGAGACGGCAAGTTTTTCAAATAGTTAACTGCTTGATCTAAATCGTGAAGACACTTGCCATAATCATTGAAGCGATATGGTGGCAGTTGCTTGTGATCCCCAAGTAGCATCCAGCGATGACCAGCTTGAAGTGGCAGTGCCAACTCGAACCCATGCGCTTTTCCTGCTTCTTCTACAATAGACCAGTCGAAGGATTGGTTACTCTTTGCCAATTCTTCTAAGTCTCCAGCGCTAGTCGTACAATAGGTAATGTTTGCGCCACGCTTCACAAGGTCTTGAAAGTCTGGCAAAGCCCTTTCTGATACAGAGGATTGGGCGTTTAGCATTCGAGTCAGGATTTTATACCATTCCTGTTGGAGTTGGGAGCGCGAGGATAAATTAGATAATTGGTTGTAGGTTTGTTTGAGCAAATCACGGCTAACTTTTTCAACAGATCCCTCACTCTCCTCGTTATTTCCTACGCCAAGACGAACAGCAATTGGCTTTTTGGCTTCATCCACATCACCAAAAGCTTCTTTCCAAACCTTGTTTCTCAGAACGTCCACTGCTGGGTGCGCTTGTGCAGTGACCAAAATTTGTGCTACAGGGTCTTCGTCGATGATTTCTCGCAACAACTGAGATACTAGTGTAGTCTTACCAGTACCAGGAGGACCTTGAAGGGTATAGATTGGGCGCACTCGCAGGATGTCTTGGATTACTGCTTTTTTGGAAATGTCCACATCGGTTTGATCTAGTCGCTCCAAAGGTGCTACCCATTTAGTATCCATAAGTCTCGGTGCAGCTAGCGCTTGTAGCAAGTAAGAGTGATCCTCTAAGCGGTCAATAGCATTTTTGCGACGCTCAATAACTTTGATTTGGGCGTAGTGGTTCCAACTACGCAGATAGCCTGAGTCTGGCACTGGAGATAAGCCAACATTATTAGAAATAGCACGGCTGAGTTCTGCGTAGCCTTCTTTTCGATTTATTCGCACAATTTCCCAAGCTTCGTTCTTCTGCTTTATGCCTACCCGGAGTGAATTTTCCTCGCTTAATAAAAAGAATTTGCAATCTTTTCTTCCAGAATCCCACTCTCGCTGGAGAAATTCCAACATTCCACCTTTGACTTGGCAAAACTCTGGTACTCGACGTTCGCGTTCCCTTTCCTCAATGAAAATACGTTCAGAACTGTCCCTGCTTTGGCGATCGCGAATGCGGTAAGCAAAGATTTCTGCATCGCGCATCAAGAGTTCTAATTGATTAGTACATTGTAAAAACTCACGGAATTTTGCCAGAGGTTCGCGCAGGACTTTTTTCTCATCAATATTAGGCAAGAAAGAATTCCAGCTTTGACTATTTGACTTCGTGCTTCCGTTTCTAGCTTCACTTACGGTTATTACATCAATAGAAACGTCTGTAAGTTCCCTGATGCTGTCACCATCACTACCTCGTAGTTCCCAAGGGTTAACGGCATAGGCGATATCCCAGGTTTTTGCTTTTCCAGGATTTTCGCTGTACTGTTCTATTAACAGTGTAATTCTTCCGACAAGCACGTAAGAGTTTATTCCTGGAATAGGATAAAGCTTGGCGCTTTCAAAGCTTTTTCTCAAAAATTCTTTGAGTTGCCCAAGGTGTAATCTATTTTTTGGATTAAAATCTTCATCTTCTTTATTTGCATTAGGTACAAAACCTGCTTGACCTGCAGCATCACTGATTTTAATGTTTTTTGGGTCAAATGCTAATCTTAGAGGCAGTTTTGTCTTTGCATCAATCCTACCAGTATTTAGACTATCTATAATTTCGTCTATTTCTCTGAGAATTTCTATACTAAAGCTCAGACGTTCTTCAGGACGAGGAGCTATAAGTCGCTGAATTAATCGATACTCAACAGATAATAGTTGGCTATAATTTGTTTCCACTCTCTTCCATACCTTTTGGTTGAGTGCTGCTGGAGAGTAGTCAGCCGTTTCCTCAGAACCTGAATCATTTTTGTCTTCTAATCCTTTGTAAAAGCATCGAGCCGCAAGCATTCCGAAGCCATACCAGTCAGTATCAAATGAGTAGCCAGTAGCTTCTTGTTCTGAAAATTCTTCTGGTGGTATACTCCAACTTTGATCGGGTGAGGTATGAGAGGAGTGACCAAGACGCACACTCCATTCAAAGCCGCCAAGCCGCCAAGAGTCTGGTCCTTGGGTTCGAGCAAAAAAGATATTTTCCGCACAAATATTGCGGTGGAGTACCTGCTGTCTATGTAGCAACTGAATTCCAGCCGCAAGTCGGCGAAGCCCCTGCCATATTTGCTTGCGAACTTCAGGTTTGCGTATTTGATTTTGTCGTAGCCAATTACACGTTTCCCACAGAGAATCCTGTCGATTGGCAAGTGCTGTGGCTAGGGTGTTATATCCGTTACAATCACTCTTAAGAACCATCACAAAGGCTCGTTGAGCGCGATCAATCCCAGCATCGTGCAGAGTAAGCAAGGACTCCTCAGCACCAGGGGAACTGCTTAGGCGGTACAAGGTGCGTAACTGATTATCCCAAATGCGACGCAAGACCTCATTAGGCTGTTTTTCTTGGTAACGCTGTAGCTTAATCAAATATTCAGAAGAGTCTTCATCTTGACCTAACCACGATTCGCTAAACTGCTGAACATCATTGTTAGTATCTAGTTTCTGCTGTAACTGATATCGTTCCTGTAAAATCCTGTTGCTTGGTTCATAGGTGTCTTCATCGAGCAGTTCTGGTTGTTCGGTTATCTGTGATGCCTTAAGGGGTGTTTCGTTTTGCGTGAATTCTGTAGGAACTGGTAGCGTTTCATCTTCAACCACTTCAATAACATTAGGTGTTACCTCAGTTTCCGCAAATGTGATGCTTGAGTTTTCGACAGTCTCTTCAATTACTACTACCTGATCTTCAGATAATGCTTGAGAAGTTATTTCACTTGAGATCTGCTCTGCGCTAGCAGTATTCTCGATTACTGTCGATGGCGTAGCACTACCTTGTGCTGCTTCAGGAGATATCGGAACATCTACTACATCTAGGAGCTGTTCAACGCTTGAGGAAGCTGAAGAGCTTTCTAACGTGGATTCCAGTGAAATCGAGAAATCTCCCATAACTGCCGCCATAGACAGTTCTTCACCGAAATCGGGAAATGATTCTGTTATAACTCTCTGTAGGCTTATGTTACGGCGTCGATAGTCTCCATCCCTTCTATGTTCAACCAGTGTCAACAATGCCGCGAATGGATGCGTTTCATTAACCAACACTTCAAGCTCCGGATGTAACTCTAACGAATGTGATTCCGTAATAACACGGCGAAGTTCCCTGGCTTGTTGCTGACATTGCTGCAAAGGCGGACAATCACTGTCATTGCAAGTTGTAATATTTAAAACACAGTCTAGAATTGTTAGAGCGTGATCGCGGACTTCCTTCTCTTTTGCCTTTTGTGTCTCCTTATTTACAACTTCTGTAAGCAAAAATTTGAGGTCGCACAGGGAAACAATCTGCTTAATCTCTTGAGCAGGCAATACTGCTAAAGACTCAGCTAATTCAATCACTTTGTTACGCAGAGCGGAGAATCCCTCACGGGCAGTAATCATCTCTTCAACAAAACTTTCTAATGGAGGTGTGCCAGGGGATTGCAGTTCTCTGGCTACTTGAGACAGTCGTGTACCAAGAGCAGAAAAGACTTTTTCTAGAGCAGCGATTTTTTTGAGTAAGTAGGCAGAATTTTTTTCCATTTCATGGTTTTAACTCAATGCCTAAAAACAATCGTATGGGTAAATACTTAAAAAAAAGTCAAATATATTACAGTTTAATATTTACGCGCAGCCTGTGGAGATCTGGCTCTCCAATATGCTTGAACAGTCAAAGTAGT
Organism: uncultured Scytonema sp.; assembly: GCA_937873135.1. Taxonomy (GTDB): domain Bacteria; phylum Cyanobacteriota; class Cyanobacteriia; order Cyanobacteriales; family Nostocaceae; genus Rhizonema. The sequence goes on from CALMVQ010000146.1 coordinate 22,620, forward strand.
TCTCAAGTTGCTTTGAAACACCAACCATGCTCTTGGATAACTTGTATAACGTCAGCTTCTAATGCTTGAAAAGCTGGTAAAATTCTCAGTGGTGAAAAGTCGTCGATGAGTTCTGCTAATCTGTGAACATGTTCATTAACTGAGAATTGCTTTAACTTTCGACCTGTCAACCCACTGGCTTCCCGCAGAAGTTTATGAAGAATTTCCTTTGGATCGGGTTGTTGTTCAAGTTTGACAAGATTCGGTAGTTGCAAAGGCTGGCGTCCACGAGGGTTTCCAGCCGCATTCCGCAGTGCAGCTTCGTCAAATAATAGCCATGCCTCTTGCATACGCACTGGAATAACACAAACAGCTGGTGGTACTGCCACAGATTTTTTTATTGCTTGTTCTACTGCTTCTTGGATTTCAGCCACACGTTTTTCGCGTGGTTCCTTTTCTGCATCACGATGGACAAACAGCAAATCGCAAGGATAGAGTTCTAGGCTACTGATGATGCGTGGTGATAAAGTTTTCGGTGGTTTGGGTAAGCGTCGCAGATCTGCCCAATTCGATTGAATCGCACACTCAACTTGATGCTTCCGTAATAACCAGGTAAGAATAGGCATTAGTGCTTTATCCGAACTGCCGTCAGACAGCAATGTGTAACAAAGTTCTTTCATGCCAATTCATCAGGGAATCCGGGAATAAATGGTTGAAGGTCAACTCTATCTACAACTCGGCGTCTATTAGGTTGTGTTACTTTTGATTGTTGGAGACTTCCTGTCCCATTGCGATCAGGTTCTGATTCGCTAAGTATTACCGGATTTAAGTACGCAAGCAATTTGTTTTTATGAACAACATTCACGAATTCCGGAGCTTTTTGTCGCCAATTATCAGGCAGACAACCAAAACACACTCGCCTAAACCTCTGGTCTAAACGGACCATTTCCTTTAATTCAGCCACCAACAAGCTGTCATCAGGGATTTGCATAACTACAGAAGGTGAGTGAGTGTTGACGATGACTTGACGGAGTGGATTATCTATGCCAATAGGTTCATCAACATCAGTGGCAATGTCTTGAAGCAATTGGAGTATTTTTGGAATTCTTTCTGGATGAATGCCGTTTTCTGGTTCCTCCAAACACAAAAGACCTTGTGCTTGGGGATCTAATTCCAAAACAGCTAATGCCAAAAAGCGTAGGGTTCCATCTGACAATGCCCGTGCTGGATGGGATGTGCCGTCTTTACCAGTAACTATTAATGTGAGAAGTTCGCGGCGTTCATCGCGATCAATCCCGACTTCACCGACATCATCAATAAGTTCTGCCAAACGATTAGCAACTTGGCTATAAACTTGTGCTTCCGCCTCATCATCTGACATTCCATTTGTAGGATGGTTTTTGTTAAACCTTGCCAAGTAATAGAGTGTTGCGGCTAAGTGGGAGCCATCCATATCTAATTTTGTCGGAGATGTAAATTCGTCAGGTTGTCGTAGTGCGGAAGGTTCTAATTGAAGTAGCCGCCAAGATTGCATTTCTCTTCGCGCCAGTAACGCTGTTGGACTTTCGGTAGCATTAGCCACAGAAAGTACGGTTCGGGGAAGATTCATGGCTAATCGAGACAGAGTGTTTCCTTTTCTGCCGTCTTGATGTAGCTTAATTACTGTTTTTCCTTTATCGTCCTCAGTGGAAATAAATGGTGAAGTTCGTCGCCCTTTGACTGCTGATTTACGCCAATCAACACTGTGAGGAAACAATAAGTTTTTCTTGGCATCTCCAAGGTTGATGTGAACTAACTCTTCTTTGATTATTTCTAGGGAACCTAAAGACCGCAAGCCATCATCCGATCTGTAAGCGAGCGTTATGGAGTAGCGAAGAAAGGTAATACTAGCTTCTGCCTTTTGACCGAGGTCGTCCACTCCTTCTTCTGGTATGAGCATTTCCGCATCAAAGAACATTTGCTCTCTATAATCATCTCCAACCCGATGGAACAGACTTCGCACATCGGCTGTTCGACCCTCTTCATCTCGAACAGCCAATGCAGCTTCAATTAAAGGACGATCTGCGATCGCACTTAAAAACCTGATAGCATCAAATAAGTTAGATTTGCCTACACCGTTAGCACCAGCGACACAGGTAAATGGTCCGAAGCGGACATCAACATCGACGAGGTTCTTAAAACCAGAAATTTTCAACCTTGTCAGCATATTATTCCTCTGTTGGCTGAAAATTTTTCAGACGAGTCAAATTAGCCAGGATTCTAGAACTATTTTGACATCGATTAACCACAGTTGAGGTATTCCCTAAGCTACCAACAAAATATATATAGCAATCCGCGCATCAGAGCGTAAAATCCTCTCTCTTTCTTTTCTTGGCGTTCTTGGCACGGACAGATTCTTACGGAGGGAAACCCTCCTGCGAACTGTCCAAGTCTATTGCGGTTCATTCCAAAAATAATTTTCACGACTCATTTAGGAACGCTATAGTGGGCAATGTTTAACAGAACCAAGTTTCAACTAAATTTAATGAGTATTGCCTATCTAACAAAATATATGAATGTTTACGAATTATTTAAGATTGCTATATAGAGAAATTATAGAGTGGCCATCGCCAACTAAAAAACACTGCTAAACTCCACACTCAGCACACGCTCAGGCGTACCTATCCAAAGAATACTCTAAAACTCCTTATCCTCTATTTCTTCTTTGGAGGAGTCGAATTATTCCGTGGAGACGAGTCTAAATGCAGTTGTTTTCGTCCGTTCTGAATAATTCGTAACATATCGTCTAGCTGTTGTTCAATATTTTCGAGGACACTATCAGCGTATTCATCAGCTCCCTGTTCAATGGCTTCAGCTTCAGCGATCGCATTTGCCTGCATTTGATCCAACTCTTGTTGACATTGACGCCGCTGACGGTCAATTTCCTCTAAGGTTTCTTGCATGATTGCTTCACACTCTTGTTGCACCTGTCGCCGCATTTGTTCAGCTTCTCGTTCTGCTTGTCTGAGGATGTCGCTTTCATCCAAAATTTGCGCTCTTTTCTCTTGTGCTGCGTCAACAATTTGCCGTCCGTACTCTTCCGCTTGTAGAAGAATTTCTTCCTTTTGCTCATTGATCGTTGCTGCTTCCTGAAAAGCCGTTGGCAAACAAAGCCGGACGTAATCGAGCTGATCCAGCAGCTTTTCTTCATCCACTAATGTCCGTCTCGTTAGCGGAATGCGAAGACTAGTAAGAATAATTTCTTCTAAACGATTGAGTTCAACTTGAATATCTAAGCTTCCCGTTCCTGTAGCTTCTCCAGAGGAGGTTCCATGGGCGAACTCTTCAGGGGTGGGATTGCTTCCGTTTTCATGGGGTTCGATACTGGATGATTTTGGGCGTAACATTGGTAAATATCTAAAGCAACGTGCGGGGGAACAAGATGATCGACAGAGCCACCAAACCTAGCAACTTCTTTTACCACACTACTACTTAAAAAACTATATTCATTTGATGTTGCTAGGAAAACTGTTTCTATTTCGGTAGAAAGAGTTTTATTGGTGTGAGCCATCTGGAGTTCTACTTCAAAGTCTGAAACAGCGCGAAGACCCCGCAGTAGCACTTGCGCTTTCCGCATTTGGGTGTAGTTGACAGTCAGACCGTCGAAGCTGTCTACTTCTACATTAGGTAAATGTTGCGTTGCTTGACGAATTTGTTCTAGCCGTTGTTGCACGGTAAACAGGGGCATTTTATTAGGGTTTCGTAGTACAGCAACAATCATCTGATCAAACAACCGACTACCGCGTTCGATGATATCGAGGTGTCCCAAAGTGACAGGGTCAAAGCTACCTGGATAAATAGCAATCACAATCTGAAAATGTTTCAAAGTTGTTTAGGTGATTATATCGAACCATAGGGATTGGGGGAAGGCAAAAGAATAATAATTCCGCGCCGACTGTACGGGCGGATTTAACGTCAAGGAGCGCATGGGATCATAAGTTATCTGAATTAAACCCGTCCCAAAGCGCCAACTGTACGGGCGAGTTTAACGTCAAGGAGCGCATGGGATCATAAGTTACCTGAATTAAACCCACCCCAAAGCGCCGACTGACATAAGATGTATAAGTCCAGATTAAAATCAAAGCGGTGGCTTCTTTCGTCACTGCAATGTTTGAATATTACAGTCTTCTAGGTACTTTTGCATGGCACTGGATCTTTCCGCCTTGCCCTTGGCAGTTCAATTTACTTCTCCAGGACCGATTTTAGTAAGAATAGGTCCAATAACTATCCGTTGGTATGGCTTGTTGATTGCTACAGCGGTTTTGCTTGGTGTCACTCTTTCCCAGTACTTGGCAAAGCGCCGTAACGTTAATCCGGACTTACTCAGTGATTTGTCAATTTGGCTGGTGATTGGGGCAATTCCAGCAGCACGACTTTATTACGTTTTGTTTCAATGGTCGGAATATGCCCAGCACCCAGAGAACATCATTGCTATTTGGAAAGGAGGTATTGCGATTCATGGAGCAATTATTGGTGGGATTGCTGCTGCGTTAATCTTTGCCAAACTTAAGCAAGTTTCTTTCTGGCAATTGGCAGATTTGGTGAGTCCTTCACTAATTTTAGGGCAGGCAATCGGACGTTGGGGCAATTTCTTCAACTCTGAAGCCTTCGGTAGACCTACCAATTTACCTTGGAAGCTGTATATTCCTCCGGTCATTAATTTTAGTAACGGTGAAAGAAGGTTCCCGCGTCCCCCACAGTACGCGAATTATGATTACTTTCATCCCACCTTCCTTTATGAATCTCTGTGGGATTTCATGGTGTTCTCCTTACTAATCGCATTGTTTTTTCGAGGTTTGCAAAGAACACGCCTGAAGTTAGGTACCCTATCTATGGTTTATTTAGCAGCCTATAGCTTGGGACGTTTATGGATCGAAGGTCTTCGCACTGATAGCTTAATGCTGGGACCATTACGAATAGCACAAATAGTTAGTTTAGTCGGAATCGCTTTAGGATTGGCTGGGTTAGCGTGGCTTTACATAGGTAAACGTCCTTTCCCAGACGTCGTTTCCACTCCCACAGAAAACGGGCAAAACGGGAGATGGGAAGATGGGGAGATGAGGTAATAGCAGTATATGGTGGTTAGTAAGTTAGTTGAAAAAACAACTAACTACCAATTAATTTATGAGCGTGTTTCACAAAATAGGAGTGTCTGCTGATAAGTTTCTCGCTGATTGAACTCACCCCTACCAGCAAAATAAAAAATGCCCCAGAGTATTCTCTAGGGCTTAACCAGGGTGCATCTACCAATACTCTCTACTAGGGAAAGAGTGTTGATCCGGAAGGCTACTGAAAAATTTCCAAAAAACTTTTTTACTGTATTTTTTACGATAAGTAATAAGTAATTGTACTTATTGTTTTCAGAATTTATTTATGATGTCTTTAGAACCAATTGTGTATATTGTGGGATCAGGTCCAGGAGATCCGGATTTATTAACCGTCAAGGCGCAGAAACTGCTGGAGGCAGCAGATGTTATATTATTTGCTGATTCTCTAATACCGCAACAGATTTTGCGGATCTGCCGACAAGATGCCGAGATTATTCAGACGGCGAACAAGACTTTAGAAGAGATTTTACCAATCATGATAGAACGGGTGCGATCGCATAAATCGGTCGTTCGTCTTCATTCTGGTGATCCGAGTCTCTACAGTGCCATCCATGAACAAATGCAATTATTGGCAGAAGCGGAAATCGCTTTTGAAGTTATACCAGGTATTAGCGCTTTTCAAGCCGCTGCCGCCAAACTTAAAGTCGAACTTACCGTTCCTAACTTAGTTCAAACAATTATACTAACACGTATCAGTGGACGCACGGAAGTTCCTGCAACTGAAGAGTTAGCCACACTCGCCGCCCATCATGCTAGCTTATGCCTGTATCTTAGCGCACGTCACGTTGAAGATGCACAAATAAAACTCCTAGAACACTACTCAGTAGAAACACTAGTAGCAATTTGTTTTCGCTTGGGCTGGCCTGATGAAAAAATCTGTGTTGTGCCTCTCAACCAAATGGCAGATTGTACTCATACTGAGAAGCTAATTCGTACCACACTTTATATAATTAGCCCTGCACTACTGCCAAAAAACGGGCGATCGCGTTTATATCATCCCGAACACAGTCATCTATTTAGGGAGTCAGGAGACGAGAGTAGGGGCAGGTTGAATTCAGATAACTTGTGAGTAAATGCGCTCCTTGACGTTAAACCCGCCCCTACAGGAGGAGCGATTATTCTCCCCACCCTCATCTCAGTCTGACATTTCCGTGTTCTCTATGCGTCTGTAGCGAGGAGCGATCGCCCGTAGGCTACTAGTTGTGAGCCTCCAAGCATTTCTCTATGGGTTCTCTGGTAAAGATATTCGGTAGTTAAGGCTTCCCAAGAAAGTCTCGTTTGCCAAGCTCTACACCGCAGTGCCGGAGAATATCATACGCTGTTGTGACATGGAAAAAAATGTTTGGTAAAACAAAATATAGAAGAAATGGCATTCCTTGAAAAGAGAGAGTGTTGTCACCTACCGATAAGGTAACTGTTTTCTCCTCAGAACCGTCAATGTGCTCTGGTTTAAATGTCTCTAGATAAGAGACTGTTTTCTGAATGCGTTGAATAAGTTCGCTTAATGTAGTTTCATTGTCCTCAAAGTCAGGGGCTTCTACCTCTGCTAGTCTTGCAGCTCCTCGCTTTGCTATGTCAGAGGCAATTTGTACTTGCTTTGAGAGTGGAAACATATCAGGGGCTAGACGAGTATTCACCAACACAGTAGGATCTATTTTTTTTGTTTCTGCATATGCAGCACCTTTTTCCAGAATAGCTACAAGGTTATTCAACATGCGAATGAACACTGGTACTGAAGCTTGATACATTGAAATGGTCATTGGTATTTCTCCAGAAAAGGTTCAACTAAGTATAGTTAGCAACGGAAGTGACAGTACCTGATGTGCATTTAAATTAAAGCTAAATGGGTTACCAATGTCAAGCAAGGAACACCTGTAGCTATAAGCCAGATCGCGATCGCGTTGCTCCGACACTATTTCCGATTATGTCCGGTTGATTAGTAAAAGAAGGAAATTTAGGCAAAATTCGGAAATTATCTTTATGTCAATACCGTCTGACCTCGCAAAAATGTAATGTTTATAATAAGTTATTAACCAGACCTGAACTCAGTCACTCCCGACGCGTAGCGAGCGAGAAGTTATAGTATAGATATTGCAGCATCAACTTGTACTCGTTATGTCAGCTACGCCTCTTGTGTCTCAGGTTAAGTCCCGTACAGCGCAAAAATTAGATAAAGCTTCTCAATCCGGGGCAATTCCGCCTTTACTTGGTGCTTCTGTCACCGAGTTAACTGCTTGGGTGCTGACTCAAGGACAACCAGCATACAGAGGAAAGCAGCTGCATTCGTTCCTTTATCAAAAGGGAGTGCGATCGCTTGCGGATATTTCGGTTTTTCCCAAACAATGGCGTGCTGAAGTTGCAGAAATTCCCATTGGACGCTCAACTTTACACTACCGCTCTGTTGCACCTGATGGAACTGTAAAGTATCTTTTGCAACTAGCTGATGGTCAAATTATTGAAACTGTAGGTATTCCTGCCTTTGAAGGAAGAGGAGAAATTTCAAAATCCCGTTTGACTGTTTGCGTTTCTTCTCAGGTAGGTTGTCCAATGGCTTGTGATTTCTGCGCTACTGGTAAAGGAGGCTACAAGCGCAACTTATTACGCCATGAAATTGTCGACCAAGTGTTGACAGTTCAGGAAGATTTCCAGCGCCGGGTCAGTCATGTGGTATTTATGGGCATGGGTGAACCGTTATTAAACACAGATAATGTCCTAGAAGGATTGAGATCCTTAAATCAGGATGTAGGTATCGGACAGCGATCGCTAACTGTCTCTACTGTTGGTATTCGCGATCACATCCGTCAGTTAGCAGAACATCGTTTACAAGTGACTCTCGCCGTCAGTCTTCACGCCCCCAACCAAGCACTGCGAGAACAACTTATTCCCAGCGCTCATTCCTATCCCATAGAGGATTTACTAACTGAATGTCGGGAGTACGTGAAAACCACAGGACGCCGTGTAAGTTTTGAATACATTCTCTTATCAGGTGTCAACGATTTACCACAACAGGCACTTGAGTTGGCACAACGTCTACGAGGGTTTCAGTGTCATGTGAATTTGATACCGTACAACCCAATTCAAGAAGCAGATTACAAACGCCCTAACCGTGAGCGCATTCTCGCCTTCGCCAAAGTCCTTGAACAGCAAAAAATTGCTGTTAGTGTCCGCTATTCTCGTGGTTTGGAAGCCGATGCTGCTTGCGGACAACTCCGTGCAAAACAGTCCTGAGTGCTGAGTGCTGAGTGCTGAGTAAGTGCTGAGTCCTGAAGAATCCTTCTTATTTTCCCTTAAATCAAAGATTAAGCTTGAAACCGAAAAATCTTAACTCAAGACTCTTTCTTACTCAGCACTCATCACTCAGCACTCAGCACTAATGAAGCGCACTTGAAATCCAAGCACCGTGGAAACCATAAGGCACTCGTTGAGGAATGATGACTCGTGCTACTGGTTCACCTGTCATGTCACGAGCACACACCACTACGAGTTCAGATCTGTCAAGAGCGGTATCGTAAACAAAAGTAATTAGCCAACCGTCATCCTCACTTCCACGAGCACGAGGCACAAACACAGCCTCACCACCATAGCGTCCCCCACCAAATTCATGAGTTTCAGACTTGCCACTCTGATGGTCGTACTTGATTAAACCGTCGAACAGAGGTGTGGAACCCGTCGTCATCCTACCAGTGTAGCCATATTGAGCTTTTTGACCCAAAAAGTTTTCATTTATGCGGGGAAATTCTGAAGCTACATCGTCAAGCAACTCCTCCCGTACACCCCCCGTTTTCAAGTTAAACCGCCATTGATACAAGCGAGGGATACTGGCATCTGGATCAGAAGGCGAATCTTCCGATGTTAAGACAGTCGTGGAACTCGTCCGGCACGCCATCAATACAACTTCATTTCCTTCCTCGTAAGCGTTGAGAGTATGGAAGACGTAGCAAGCGGGACTTTCAAACCAGCGAATATTGTTGTTGTCGCCGAAACGCGGAACAATGCCAAAGCGACTGGGGCGATCGCGCTCAAACATCATCATCGGTTCTCCTCGCTGCATTCGTTCCGGACTAAAAGTCAGGGGCAGATCCATAAAAATGGTGTAGTTTTCCGTGATGGCGAAATCATGCATCATCACTGCCATCGGTAAATCAATTGGTACTGTCCGCAACAGTTCACCTGTGTCGGAAACGACACTGTATTGCAAATATGGTGGTGCAAAGGAGTAGCCAAAAAACATCATTTCACCCGTCACCGGGTCTACTTTGGGATGGGCAGTAAAGGCAGAAACTAGCTTATTATTGTAAGTATATTCGCCAATTGTCTCTAGATTGGGAAGCTGGATGGCGTGAGGCGCACCTCCTTCCCACAGTGCCAAAAATTTCCCGGCATGCCAAACAAGAGCCGTATTCGCAGTATTTCTACTGATATCCTTAGGTGTATCCTTCTGTAGCGGTTCTAACAACCCACTCCAAATAGCCTTACCTACCTGATTCTCTCGTTGCCATTTTTTTGTCTGCACATAGCGATTACGATAAGTAGCAATGCCGTTGCTAATTCGTACTCCGTGCAACATCCCATCACCATCAAACCAATGATATTGACCAATAGGTGTCCATTGGGGATTAGGACCATTTCGCACAAACATTCCTGATAAGTCTGGGGGTAACTCACCTATGACTTTTAGGGCATCAGTCTCGGTTTCTTTATGTACTGGTGCAAAGTTGCCGTCAAGAAAAGGGTTAACTGCTACTGTTGTTTCCATTGTGTGTTTGGAGCCGAAGTCAATCAATAATTAGCACTTTATTCAATATATTCGCCAATCTCTGAAGAGTTACGGGGAGTAGGAATTTTTCATTCATGTCGGGATAGAGTTAAAGCAGAAGCAAAATCACCTGAGGGGGCGGAGGTGAAATTATGAGTACGTGCTGCTCACAGTGGGCGATCGCGCCACAACTCCGAAGCGTCAAGACGCAGCATTGGAGAATAGGGGATGAGAGTGGGTTAAGAGAAACCTTGCCATTCCTGTGTACAGCTAATTCTAAATTTGAGAAATGTTACATAGAAAGTCTCACAGAGCAGTGAGAGCGTTAATATCTATCTAAGTAATAAAACAGAAGTATTTTTGCGAGAACAGCAGAAATTTCTGGTGATTAACGTTCTAAGAATTAAAGCCAAGGAGGTCAGCGTGGAAGAGGGTAAGGTAAATAATCCCCAAACCAGCGACAATGAGCGCGTTTCAGACAACAAATCTCATGTAGAGGTGACTTCAAAGTTTATTGAAGAGACTTCTTTAGACAGGATGTTGGAAATAGCTGAGCTAGCAAGAATGAAAAAACTTACTGAGCCGCCAAAGTGGGTATATCCTGAGGATACTTAAGCGCATTCCGCCCGTTCATACTCCCTACTCGCTAGTGCTTACGGCACAATTGGGCTTTATATGAGTCTTTCTTAAGAGTGAGGACTAAAGAATAAAAACTCCTCACTCTTAACGCTTTTTAAGTAGTGAGTACTGCTGTGGAGCTAACCTGACAATTAATATAATGTCCGTCAAATTACCCAGAATAAAAGAACCCCACCCCGCTTTCGGAGAGTCGAGACAAAGCACAGCTTTGGCGGGGTAGAGTTCAGATGGAATTAAGGTTAATTTACCGGACATGATATAACTACTAATCATTAACAGCGAGCGCCCCGTGTACTGGTATAACGCGGCTGAAATCAAGCAATCATTCATAGTCCTCGAAAAGCTTATGAATTAAGCGTTTTAATTATTAATTATTAATTTTTAATTCCGGACGGCTGTACGAGTTGCTTTTAAAGTATTGCTGTTTTTGGACACAATAGTTGCTTAATTCTGCAAATAGCCGATCCGATTTTGGCAAGCAACTTGGTATAAAAAGTGAGTGCTTTACACAATCTTTTTGTTTACTATATGAATCAAGCGGACAAAATCTGCGTAATCCTCATGAAGGAAAATCCCTCTTAAACTTTTAGGGTGCTTAAGCAAAATTATATCTACGAAAAAAAAAAGCAATGGCTAAGCCCAAGTAAGCATTCAATTCGTAGTTTCATACTATGGGCTGGGATGACTTGTCAGGTTTGCTCGGTCTGAAAGTTTACCAAAGAATTTAAGTGAAGGCTGTGCGTAAGCATTCGCTTAAATCATGGTTGAAAGCAGAACGTAGTTCCTATTGAAAACGTTGCAGTTTTCTAATGCCTTAGCCACAACTTACGCTAATTTTATTCGTGTGATATTTTTACATGCATTAACCACCCGATGAGTTTAATGCTCTAAAATTCAGGGTCCTGCCTTTCATCGCGTCATATCCAGTTACGACGCAAACATTTAACTTGATGGAGGCAAAACATTGAACTTTACAGAATCTCATCCACT
>CALMVQ010000147.1 GCA_937873135.1 uncultured Scytonema sp.
AGCTTTCTGGTATTCTCCTAAGGATTGGTAAACACTCCCTAGAATAATTAGACAATTAGCAACCCCTGAGGTGTTACCTATATCTCGTTCAATGTCTAACGACTGCTGATAGTAGCCTAAAGCTAGTGTCTCCTGTTTGAAACCAGAGTACACTGCCCCAACAATAAGAAGGATGGCGCTTTCTTCTTTGCGATCACCAATTTCTCTAAAAATCACCAAAGCTTCAAGAAACGCCTCCAACGCTTCTTGAAATCGACCTTGGTTATACTGCGGAATACCTATTTGATATAATAACTTTAGTGCTTCATCTTTTTTAGTCATACTCAGCAAAACTCTAATTTAGACGTAGATTGTAGCGATGACTGTAAGGTTTAGTCTGTTGGCGAGAGAACAGTAGCTTGGGTTTCTCCTATCAAAGTAAACGCTGCCCAATCTTTTGGATGAGGATGGTGTTTCATCATCTTTAGCATCGCTTGGCGTAGAGCTTGAGCCTTATTAGGATTAAGCTTGAGTTGATTATAGAACTCCTTCATCAAATCGGAGGTGGGTGCATCAGGGATTGCCCACAGTGAAACGATAATACTGGGAGTTCCGGCACTAATGAAAGAACGGGATAAGCCAATAACGCCATCGCTGGTAATGTCTCCTCTACCAGTATCGCAAGCGCTGAGGACGACTAAAGAGGCATTGAGTTCTAAGTCGAAAATTTCACCACTTGTCAGCAATCCGTCCTCTTTGCCCTCTTCCGGTGCTAAGGCTAAAGCTCCTGGTACGCCTTCACGGACTTGACCTTGGAGTTGTCCGTAATCGAGCAGTCCATGAGTTGCCAAATGGATTATGTCTGCTTTAGGTAATAGAGATTTAATGCTTGTCTTTGTAGCTTCTGCACCGATGAATGCTTTGGTGTTGAACAGTGTGGCAATTTCCAGTGCTTCTTTTTCTGCTCCCGGTAAACTCGATAATTTTTGGGCTGATTCTCCGATTTTAAGGGAAACGCTCGGCATAGAGGGGTTGCCGACTATTAGTATATCAGTAAATTTGTTGAGTTTTGAGATTCGTGTTTCCAGTTGTTCTAGTTTTTGGCGGGTTAAATTCAGTAGTTGAATCGAAGGCGCAAAGAGAATAGTGTGTTTTTCAATTAGGTATTTGCCTTGTTCATCTTGCAGTGCGGCGAAGGGAACCAGGAATAGTTCTCTGTGCGGAATGAAGATCACATGAGCATTGGGATCGCTCGGAAGCAAGTCGGCGATAGGTTTGATGAGCAAGTTGTGCAGTTGTTGAAGGCGTTGCTTTTCGTCTGCACCTGGTTTAGAGATAATTTCTATACCGGCGCGACCTCTCACACCAATTGATTCACGGCTGTTGGTAACGAGTTCTGCTAATGACTGATTTAGAGATTTCAGGTCTACTTGCTTAAAGGCAATTTCACCTATAGGTTTGACTACCCAAATGTAGAGTTGTGGATACCATTGTTGTTTATCTTGAACTTTTATTGGTTCATCGATAATCAAATATTCCACAAGTGTACTGGAGTGCTGTTGAGCGATTTGCTTAATTTCTTGTAAGATATTATGATCAAAAGTGGTATCTAACTGCTTACCGAAGTTTTGAAGTAACTTTGAGGCTAATAATTCTGCAAGTGCTCTGGCTCTACTTCGTTCTGCAAGTTCTAAAGCTTCTCCAAAACGATTTTCTGCTACCAACAAGACTTGTAATTGACGGTAAGCGTAGGTTTTGGTGTCAAAAAGAGACACTTTGTCAAAATCCTGCAATCCTAGCCGCAGAGATTCTGATATTTCGATGCTTTCCCGATATCGGTTTTCGGCCTCAACTAACTTGTCTTGTGCATGAAGTAATACTCCCTGGTAAGTTAAGGAACTAGCTTTGCCATTGCGATCGCCAATTTCTTCTGCAATGATTAAAGACTGGGAAAGTTGCTCATTAGCTTGCTGGTATTGTCCTAAAAATATGTAGGTAACGCCCAAACCTCTCAGCGCATTCGCTTCCCACTGCTGATGACCAACTTCTATTGCAATCTCCAGCCCTCGCTGATACTTTTCAATTGCCTGTTGATGTTGTTTTAAAGATAGGTAAACACCAGCTAAATTAATCTCAGAAGCAGCAACGCCTGATCTGTCACCAATCTGTTTTTGAATATATAATGACTGCTCATAATCTTTAATAGCGTTCTGGTATTGTCCTAAAGATTTGTAAGCATTGCCCAGATTATTCAATGCATTCACTTTCCACTGCCGATGACCAATTGCCTGAGCAATCTCTAGCCCCTGCTGATGGTATTCAATAGCCTTTTGAT
>CALMVQ010000148.1 GCA_937873135.1 uncultured Scytonema sp.
TACTACTCTTCAAATGTACGGAGCTTTTTCAGAAATCAAATATTAGTCCTATATCCAAGATTAAATATTATCTTGTACCCAATTTACAAAAGCTTGAATTGCTTGGCTGCTACCAACAACTTGACTCTGCTGGACGTATTGATTTACTAGCTCAATTATCGGAATATCTGGAAAAGTAGGACTAAAATTCGACTCTACATATTTTCCGGCTTGCAAGATGTTAATTTGTAATCCTTGTTTTCCATATCGCCAAAGTTCTGGCACTCCCAAAATTTGGTAATTCTCCAATTGCGTGCGGGAAGTTAAATCAATTTCTATAGCTAAGTCAGGGGGTGGGTCTACACTTAAATTTAGACGATTTTTACCAATAATTGCCGCTTGATTTTGAATGTAAAAACAAGCATCCGGTTCAACTCCCTGAGTCATTTTTTCATTTTTTAGAGTTGTTGAACCTAAAGCATCGTAATTGATACTTCGTTTGTTCAATAAAGTTTTTACCAAATCGCCAATCATTTCTTTGGCTTTTTCATGTTCGGGCAAGGGAACCATAATTTCTAAAAAACCATGACTATAGGAAAGTTTGGCAGCACGGTGTTCTCCTAATTCAGCCAAAATATTTTCAAATTGCTGCCAGCTAACGTCCGAAAGTAGCAGTTGCTGTCCTGGTTGAATCCTCAATTGTCTTAACTCTAATAGCATAAAGATTCATCCAATTTGACTACAATATATTGACCCCGCAACACACTAATTGCCGTATTCATACCCTGCGGACTCATTTCAAACATCGGTACAAAACGGGTAATTTTCCCAGCAGTAGTATGCCGCCAGCATTCACTCAGCATCGCGTTGAGCTAAGCATAATAACACAACTTTCAGCCAAGACAACTTGCCCCAAAACCTGCAACTGTGTTCATCCTAACCCGTCAGCTTCGATAGAATAAGCATACTGTTTTGTATGAGGAGATCGACACTATGCCCAAGGTTTTAGATCCAAACGAGTCCTACACCTTTAGCAAGTATTTTGATTTGCCTTACTCACCTAAAGATATTTTGGCAGATTTGGGCTGTACGCTCGAGCGCACTGATCACGAAGATCTCCCTTACACAGAAAGAGAATTAGATTGGTTAGCTGAACTCGCACAGAGTATGCGGCGCAGACTGAAACGGGTGAATACAACCACTGAACAGGCTCGCCGGGAGGCATTGATTTTTCCGTTGCTGGATCGAATTTGCGATCTCTTCGACTATTCAATTAATATTGAGTATACGGTTAGTGTGAGCAATTGGTTAAAAGGCTCCCTAAATTACTATATTTCCAATCCGAGTAATCTTCTGATTATTGAAGCAAAACAATCGGATTTGACCAAAGGCTTTACTCAGCTTGCCGTTGAATTGATTGCGCTTGATCGTTGGGTAGAAAGTGAGAGTCCTATTTTGTACGGTGCCGTTTCGACCGGGGAAATTTGGCGATTTGGTCTGTATGATCGGGCAGCACATCATGTAGTAGAATATTTACCACTGCATCCAGTACCGCAGGATTTGGAGTTTATAACGCGGACGATTATTGGGATGAGTGCAGGGGGAAGCAAAGAAGATGCAGTCTTGAGGCGAAATTAGATGAGTTCAAGGCAACTTTTATAGTTATCATTTTTTGAACCAGTGCAAAATATGAAATGATGAAAGTAGTTTGTTGTAATATTGGCTGAAAAAATTGACTGTTTCATCTCATCGAATTCGATCACTGACTCTATTGGTGAGAAAAGATAGAGGATTACTCATATCAGCAGCAAAACCAAGGATAGCGCGATCGCGATGCTCATAAAGCAATTCTCCTTGAGCATTAAACAAGAAAGTTGCCCCGCGTTGTGTAAGATAGGCAGGATTAGGAATATATGTATTCCAGTTAGTTAGCACTTCTACCATGTTTCGTAAGCGCAAAGTTGCTAACTCGAACGGGCGCTGAAAACCTTTGCCACCTGCCCATTTGAATAATGAACCCTTCAGTGGGGGCAAAGGGGGAGCCTGAACGATTTCATCATCGCTAATTAACTGAGGCGCTCTTGCGTCACCCCTATATCCGCGAAACACTTCCGCTAGTGTACCAGGGCTACCAATTCCAGCACACATGAACATCAGGTTGAGCTTAGCATTCAATCCAGGCGAGAAACCTGGTAGTCTCACCGATAGACCGGAGTACAAATTGAGCGTTTGATGCACCTGGGCGGTGGGATCTACAAACAAGCAATCTGCCGCAAATCCAGTATAACTACAGAATCGCTGACCGGAAGTGCGATTGCCAATTCCCACAGCTCGGATTTCTATCCCTTGCGCTTGAAGGTGTTTGCCATCTCGTCGCCACCACCAAGCATACTCAAGGCTGTCGAAATCTCCTAGTTGTGGCAATATTAGCACCAGCTGCAAGGGCGAGGATTCGCAACCGCTCAAGATAGATACAACTTTTCCATCACTCACCCGTTGGCGTTCAGTTTGGCTCAAAATGCTGTATATACTCATTATCTACCAAATGTTAATTCTACTTGACCGTCAGTTTTTGCCCTCATTGGCTAATCTCTACTCTAACCAACAGAAGTACGCCCGAAATTTTTGTGTGTTAGGGGCGAGAGTGAGAGTGCTGTAAAACGTCATCGCGTTTCGTCGTTTATAAACCACTGAGAGCAGCACAATCGATTATGTCACAACGTGCATTGCCGATTGAAGAGGAGCGATCGCTTCAACAAGTGGACTGTGTGAACATAACCCCAAGATCCACAGATCCGATAGAACTTGTGATCGTCCCGTCTTCTTTTGGAGGCGGTTTTACAGTGTGTATAGTCAGTTTTGCCGAAAAGTTTTTCAGAAGCCTTATCAGTCCTGATTTGCTATACTGAGTATTTTCAACAACTAAAATTTGTGTTAGAGAACCCAACGCGACAATTGCGCTTTAGAGAACAGCATGATATTTTCGACAAACGAGGTGCGTGAGCGGACGAAAACAACCCGTTTTAGGGGTATGTTCCACGTTAGTCGGATTAGGTGTACCCGGAATCTTTTACGAAAATAATCCATTTTCGGGCTTTCCTACACAAAAATGCCCTTTCGTTAACTACATGGCTCATCAGTTGAAACGATAAATATAATCTTTTTATTTCGATTGCGGAATTTTGAACAGAGATTGTGTGCTAATTAAGTAAATAGAACACTGTTAGACAAGGTAGTACATGGAGCTACTCACTGTAGGTACAATTGTACGTTCGCGCACTGCCCGAAGGGAATCGTGCTTGTAATTCTAACAAGTTATTGTGTTATCGATTCTACTTGCCTTACACGCTTTGGAAATTACTAGGCTCGATTTAGTCTATGAGAAATTTGCTCTTGTTCTGTTCTATTTCTATTGCATGAGTGCATAAGTTAATTTCGGTTTCACCTATAAGAATTAAGTACAAGTGTTTCTCATTTAGTAGCTTTTTGGGCTATTTCGCATAAACTTTTATCCAAGTTCTATGGACTCCACCCAACCAAATCATAGTAATAGCCCAGATATCAAAACAATTTTAATTTTGGCAGCTGATCCAGAAGGTACTTCGAGGTTACAACTGGATAAAGAAGTACGGGAAATTGATGAAGGGTTGAGACGAGCTTCTAAGCGCGAGCAGTTTAAGTTAGAGCAGAAGTGGGCAGTACGTCAGCGTGATTTTTACCGAGCGATTTTAGATTACCAACCTCAGATTGTTCATTTTAGTGGGCATGGGACTGAGTTTAATGGCATTGTCTTAGAAAATGAAACTAATGAGCCAGCGTTTATCAATGCAGATGCGCTCTCCAGTATGTTTAAGTTATTTGCCACCAAGGGGGTTGAGTGTGTAGTTCTTAATGCTTGTTATAGTGAGGTACAAGCAAAAGCCATTAGCCAACACGTCAACTATGTGATTGGCATGAATCGAACGATTGGGGATAAAGCAGCTATAGCATTTTCTGTAGCATTTTACGATGCTTTAGCAGCTGGAGAACAGATGGAGTTTGCCTATGAATTAGGTTGCTCACTTTTAATAAGTTATTCAGAGCAACAAACTCCAGTTCTTTTGAAAAAAGACCAAATTACTATCATCCAACCATTGTTCGATGTTATTCCTCCCAATCCATATCTTGGCTTAGCTGCATTTACAGAAGTTGATGCAGCATTCTTTTTTGGACGGGAAATCTTTGTCAATGGTTTGGTTGAAGCAGTTAATAAACAGTCCTTAGTGGGAGTAATTGGCCCTAGTGGCAGTGGGAAATCTTCTGTCGTGTATGCGGGGTTGTTTCCTCAACTGCGAATTACTGGAAACTGGCTGATTGAATCATTTCGTCCTGGGGATAAACCATTTTATCAGTTAGCTTCTGTCTTAGTACGTTTATTGGAACCTTCTGCTGGGGAAACTGCACAACTGCGTGTTGCTGTGGGATTAGCAGCAGATATGGAACTTGGGAGAATCACTTTACCTACGGTGATGTCTCGGCTTAATGAACGCCAGACTGGTAAACGCTTGTTGCTGTTTATAGATCAGTTTGAGGAACTTTACACCCTTTGTCAGAATAAGGAGGTAATTGAACGCTTCGTTGATGCACTGTTAGCAGCAATTAATCTAGACAATTTCATACTCGTCTTCACTTTAAGGGCTGACTTTTACAACTTTGTCCTTGCGTACCGCCCATTTCGTGATGCATTGCAACAGTTTTCACCTCAATTATTAAGTTCAATGAATCGTGAAGAATGCAAGAGAGCAATTGAGCAGCCAGCCCAGAAAATGTCCGTCCAATTAGAAGCACAATTAACAGAACGAATTTTAGATGATGTCGGCAATGAGCCTGGAAACTTGCCATTGCTAGAATTTGCCCTCACCCGACTTTGGTCATTGCAGCAAAAGCGCAAGTTAACTCACCAAGCTTATAACGAGATTGGGGGTGTGAAAAAAGCTTTGGCTAATCATGCCGAGGAAGTTTATAAGCGACTGGACGAAACACAGCAAAAGGTTGTACCACGAATTTTTGTGCAGTTAGTGCGCCCAGGAGAAGGAACAGAGGACACTCGTCGCATTGCCACCCGTGCAGAAGTTGGAGATGAGAACTGGGGATTAGTGAGTTATTTAGCAGGATACCCAGCCCGTTTGGTTGTCACCGGACGCGATGAAAAATCCGGGGAAGATACAGTAGAAGTTGTCCATGAAGCTCTTATCCGCGAATGGATGACTCTGCGAGAGTGGATGAACGCTAACCGTCAGTTTCGTGTTTGGCAAGAGCGATTGAAGGTGGCAGTGCTGGAGTGGAAGAATAGTAACCATGACTCTGGGGCATTGTTGCGGGGTGTGCCATTGGGTGTCGCTCAAGAGTGGTTGCACAAACGAGCTCTTGAAATGACACCCTATGAGCGAGATTTTATTAGTGCTAGTGTACAGCAGCGTTCTAAAGAGCAGGAGGAACTCGAGCGCAGGCGGCGGCGTAACACAAATGCGTTGATTAGTGGTTTAGTTGCTGCTCTAATTCTATTAGGATTTGCTTTTTGGCAATGGCAGCAAGCAGAAAACCGAAGAATTAATGCAGAGATTTCAGTTCAAAATCTGACAACAGAAAGTCTTTTTGCCTCACAAGTTGAACTAGACGCTTTATTATCCGGGTTGAAAGCTGGAATAAATGTGAAAAAACATGGTAATGCTATTGATTCAGATAACCGCACAAAAGCAATTGTTAATCTGCAACAGGTTGTTTACGGATTGAAAGAACACAACCGATTGGAGGGGGGTAACGTAGTACTCAGCCCGGATGGCAAGACGATTGCCACTAGTAGTAAAGACAACACCGTGAAACTATGGAATCTCTCTGGGCAGGAACTGCATACCCTTAAGGGGCATACCGATAGCGTCGATAGTGTAGTGTTCAGTCCGGATGGCAAGACGATTGCCACTAGTAGTGATGACGGGACTGTAAAACTATGGAACCTCTCTGGGCAACAACTGCATACCCTCAAGGGGCATAGCCGTTTGAGCGAGGGTGTGGTGTTCAGTCCGGATGGCAAGACGATTGCCACTGGTAGTGATGACAAAACCGTGAAGCTATGGAATCTCTCTGGGCAACAACTGCATACCCTTAAGGAGTATAACGTAGTGTTCAAGGATGGCAAGATGATTGCCAGAGGTAGTATAGTGTTCAGCCCGGATGGCAAGACGATTGCCATTGGTAGTAAAGACAAAACCGTGAAACTATGGAATCTCTCTGGGAAAGAACTACATAC
>CALMVQ010000149.1 GCA_937873135.1 uncultured Scytonema sp.
TTTAATTATGGGGATTCTCTTTTTACTTTTTACTTTTTACTTTTTACTTTTTAACTTGTGGCAATCCCCAAGCTTCAAGCTAGGGGTTGGTGAACTAATCTTCTCCACGATGAAAATCACTCTTCTTAAACCGTGGTTCACCTAGTAGTCTTAAAGAATTTTCCTGACTTCTTGGTCCTAATTCTTGAATTCTTCTTTGATAATTTTGCCGCCATTTCTCAAGTTGCTCTATAGATACTGATTTTGTAACTACATTAACATCATTTCCTCGCCAGTCAACTTCCGAATCTGTTGTAAATACACCACCATCTAATTGTTCCAGTTGAATATTCCAATATTTACTAAATCGGATTTTCAAAGCTTCGACTTGTTCAAAAACTTTATTTCTATGTTTATTTCTTCTTTTTCTTTCTGTTGGTCCTCTTGCTTCTGTATCAATAAATTTAGTCTCAATTATAAATAACTTACCGAATGATGTGAGATAAACGAAATCACACTTACCTAGATCGGTATAATCAGAAATTGGTGACTTTTCAAATAAAAGTAATTCAGTGCATGAAGGAAATATATAATTGATATTTAGGAATAGGTAAGCTTGTAATAAAAGTTCCTTCTCATAAGGAAACCTCACAACTCCCTCAAAAAATCTTTTAATATCTTCCTGAGTTTGCGGTTGAATTTTTTTGCAGTATAAAATAAATTGACCTAAATCATCTGCGGTCATCAAACTTTTACTCCTTCCCCTGTTCGCCGCACAAAACCCAATAAGGTTTGGATAACGGATGAAGAGCAAAGGAAAAAATTAATTTGTAAGCATTTAGCCATCAGTAATCAACCCTTCTCCTAAGGGGAGACGCAACGCGAACGGGTAACATTTAGAAACGTCGCTCCAAGGAAGCGTTACCCCGAGTGAGAAGAGCGCTCGCTGACGTTCGTTCCGACGCTACCGCTTTGTTTCCGCGAAGATTTCTCCTCGCCTAATACGGTAGAATGCCTCATGCGCTCCCACTCACTATCAGCCTATATGACTCGGCTAGATATTTTGTGTCACTTACTACAAAATTCTGTTCATAGTTAACTGAGGAGCGTATGTAGTATGGTATGCTTACATTAGTTTTTCACCCTTTTCCTCTTAACCTTTTACCTTTAATCAAACAGTATTGACAGATAACCCTATAGCATAAAAAGATACCACTTCTCTTGAGAAGGTATCATCCGCAGAAGTGACTAAAAAAAACTATTAGAGTCGGAAATGTGTACGCTAATATACTGATAATTTGGGAAGACAATGAGTAATCAGAGAGACACGCTTCTAGAGGGAGAAGGCGAGAACGGGAAGAGAATAATAGTCAGGATTCGCTAATTAAATACCTGTAAGCTGTTGCATGTGCGCAAAAAAGTTAGCACTTTGAAGAGCCTGAACAGCTGTTCTAGAATCTTGTACCCAAAATTGCCGACCAAAACGAACAAGTTGACGAGAATTTCCTGCCTGTACAATTCCTATTACTGGCACTTTTGCTTTTTCTTTGTCCCCAGACTGCTCTTGCAAAATTGTTCTCAAACGATATTGTTCTTCAATAGTGGCTGCTTGTAGGGGATTTAGTTCTACCATTACCATCTGCACTGTTTCTACTGACTCTGCATCTTCAACAATCAATTGAGTTTGATCGTCTCGCCGATCTACCTTGCCCCAAAGAATAAACCTGGAATCAACCTGTAGCAGTAAATGAATCCGCTCATAAATTTTAGGAAATACGACGGCTTCCAATTGTGTGGTTAAATCTTCTATCTGCAAAATTGCCATTGGCTCGCCCTTTTTAGTCATGACTTTTTTAACTCCATTAAGCATGACAACTGCACAAAGGGTCATTTCCTCTCTTTGTTCTCCAAGCTGCGAAAGGTTAATCGGAGCCAGAACTCTAGCTGAGGAGCGTAGAGATTTCAACGGATGGTCTGATACATAAAAGCCTAACAGTTCTTTTTCCATCCGTAACTTTTCCTGTGGAGGGTAGTCAGAAATGGGTTTAGCTTTGGGGGCAACTTCAAAGATGTTTTGGGCTGTACTTTTATTATTCAAAAATCCGTCGCCTAATAAATCGAACAGACTCACTTGACCACTCGCTCTATCTCTCGCGCGAGATTGAGCCCAATCATACACAAGCTCGAGATCTTGGATTAACTGATGGCGATTGGACTCGAGTTTGTCAAAAGCTCCACAGTGGATCAGTGCTTCTAATGTCCGGCGGTTAACAGCACGCAAATCTACGCGATCGCAAAAATCCGAGAGTGATTTAAACTCTCCTGCTTCATTTCTGACCAATAAAATACTGGCGATCGCATTTTGCCCGACGTTACGAACTGCTGATAATCCAAACAAAATCTTGTTTGTTGATGGCGTAAAGTCCACACCAGAGCGATTAATATCAGGCGGCTCTATCTGAATATTCATACTCAAACAGGTAGAGATATATTTCTGCACCTTGTCTGTGTCGCCACTATGTGCAGTTAACAGCGCCGCCATGTATTCTAGTGGATAGTTCGCCTTCAAATACGCAGTTTGATATGTTACATACCCATACGCTGTTGAATGGGATTTATTGAAACAATTAGAAGCTATCAAGCCATTTTTAATCACAAAATTATGGTCGCGCTCCACACCAATGTCATAGACATTTTGTGTAGCTAATGCTCTACGTGTCATAATTTTTACCATAATTTACCTCAAAAATTTCCCAAATTATTTGATTACTAAAATTGTCAATATGCTAGGGTGAGCATTGCCCACTTTGTTGAAATACATAACCTAAGTCGCTTGACGCAATATATATGATGCGTAGTCATTGGGCATCGTTAAATGGAGAAAAAGGGGATTGTGACTTCTTACTTTTCACCCATGACCCATGACCAGCCCTAACTATGATAACGAGCAACTTACTTATGGTATTCAATAATGAGAGCGTAAGCCGCCACCACAGAGAATGTTGATGCGACTTCATACACATTGGGCAGAATCGTCAACATGTACTAAAATCAATGACTTGAGTCATAAAGGAAGCAATCATGGTATCCATCCGCGAGTTGCACAAACAGTTAGTTAAGAAAGAACGTTCTGCTGTTGAAATTACCCAAGAAGCTTTAGATCGTATTCAAGCACTAGAGCCAAAATTGCACAGTTTCTTGTGCGTGACTGCTGAACGCGCTTTATTATTGGCTCGTACTGTGGATGCTAAAATTGCCGCAGGCGATGAGATTGGAATGTTAGCAGGAATTCCTATAGGCATCAAAGACAATATCTGTACTCAGGGAATTCCCACAACCTGTGCCTCTCGGATTCTAGAAAACTTCATACCACCATATGAATCAACAGTGACGCAAAAACTGGCGGATGCTGATGCAGTCATAGTGGGTAAAACGAATCTAGATGAGTTTGCTATGGGTGGTTCCACAGAAACCTCAGCCTTCCAACGCACGGCTAATCCTTGGGATCTATCGCGAGTACCGGGTGGTTCCTCTGGTGGTTCGGCAGCAGCAGTAGCAGCAGGAGAATGTACTGTAGCTCTTGGTTCCGATACTGGTGGTTCGATTCGGCAACCCGCATCTTTCTGCGGTACAGTTGGGATAAAACCGACTTATGGACTGGTTTCCCGTTACGGTTTGGTGGCTTTTGCTTCCTCTTTGGATCAAATTGGACCATTTGCTCGTTCTGTCGAAGATGCCGCAATATTATTGAATGCGATCGCAGGTTACGATCCCAAAGACTCCACTTCGCTAAAGGTTGAAATTCCCGACTATACTGCCAACTTAAAACCAGATCTCAAACCTAGAGCAAAGCTGAGAATTGGTGTCATCAAAGAAACCTTTGGAGAGGGCTTAGATTCTGTAGTTGAACAAGCTGTTACCAAAGCGCTGGATCAACTACAAACTTTGGGAGCAGAAATTCATGTCATTTCCTGTCCCCGATTCCGCTATGGCGTACCCAGTTACTATATTATTGCTCCTTCAGAAGCATCGGCCAACTTAGCTCGTTATGATGGTGTTAAGTATGGCTATCGCGCTCCGGAAGCAGACAATCTATTATCCATGTACACTCGTACCCGTTCCACTGGTTTTGGTGCAGAAGTCAAACGCCGGATTGCGATCGGAACTTACGTTCTTTCTGCTGGTTATTACGATGCTTACTATCTCAAAGCGCAGAAAGTCCGCACTTTAATTAAGCAAGACTTTGAAAAAGCTTTTGAAACAGTCGATATGTTAGCCTGTCCGACTGTTCCTACCACTGCTTTCAAAGCGGGGGAAAAAGACGATCCCTTAAGCATGTACCTACTTGACTTAATGACGATTCCGGTGAACCTTGCGGGCTTACCTGGTATAAGTGTTCCGTGTGGTTTTGACAACAATGGACTACCGATTGGTTTGCAGCTTATTGGCAAGGTACTTCGAGAAGATCAACTGTTTCAAGTCGCTTATGCTTATGAGCAATCAACCTCTTGGCATCAGCGATTGCCGCAGCTTTAAAGAGTTGTAGAGACTCTTCATGGGTTGGGATGAATCCGGACAAAAACGGACAACATAGCTACAAAATCCTCCCGCTCATTCGACGAACAGGCGCGCCTCCGCGAGGCAAAGTCTGCGGGACAGAGGATTCTGTCCCGCGAGCGAGTGCTTTGGTTATTGACGCACTCGCTCGCGCATAGGCGAGGATTCTATCCGGCAAACGAGTGCGATATTCTCAACAACAAAACAGTGAAACCGCCTTTATCGGAGGTGAAGTCTGCCGGGGGAAGCTTACAAGAGCGCGCGAGCTTCACGAAGACGGAAGTCCCTTTTTGTCTCGGGAAAAATGTAGCGGCAGCGCGTCTCTACTCTTATTGGCTACTGGCTTTTCCTGGAGTGAATGTAACGCTCTTAACACTATCAACAGCTCCTAGAGGTTGTGGTGGCTGATTATTTGTAGAAATTAATACAGCGCCAGCGTTACCAGAACGTACACTTAACTCTTTTTGAGCTGTCCAGGTTTTGCGATCGCCCTTGTTCATAAATCCCTCAAATGCAGTTTTGCCATCCACTTTGACTCGCAGCCAAGATTTGTCCTGAAGATCGAGAGTGACTTCAACATTGGAATTGGCGTTTGTTGTCGGTGATGCGGTTGGGGTAGGAGTGGATGCTACTGGCAAGACCGTTTTTGATTTGGGAGAGCTTGCTGAGTTTTGCTTTGAACTAGATAGTTTTGAGATTTGTCGGGGGGAAGTTTTTTGCTTAGTATCGCTTGCTGAGTATTGATCCTGATTTACAGATTCTGCTGTCTGTCGTGGAACAAGCATGTAAAACAGTCCAAAGCTAGCTACGGCTAAAAGTAAGGCATATGGTATCACAAGAGGTGGTATGCGGAAATTCGATTTTTTCTTTTTATTTTCATGATTTTCATGATTTTCATAATTGTTTTCAGGTTCGGGAGCGGAAAAAGCTGTTGCAAAAGTTTGCGACAAAGCAGATCCATCTAATCCCACAGCATCGCCATAGTGACGAATAAATCCTTTAACATAGACAGCTTCTGGTAATTCTTCAAATCGCTCTTCTTCTAAAGCTTGGATAAAAATTGGTCGAATACGTGTATGAGCAGCTACGTCTTCTATACGTATCGATTTTTCTTGTCGCACTTGTTTTAACTGTGCAACTATCTCTTTGAGTTGCTCCTCTTGAGCCTGATTTAAGAGCTTCACCTTCTTCTCCTAATGCTTGCTAAATGTTAAGTTTTTAATAGACGACTTTTTGGGATGTAATAATTTTTTTGGCTTACTGAGAGTCTATCATTTCTTAATAATAGATTTATGATTATTTTACAAAGCCAAAGTAGATATAGCTAAGCTATGAATATTGTATTTACAAATACTCACATGACAGCTATCAAGCTGCAATATCTAATAAAATTCCTAATTTGGGTAAGTGCGGCTGTAGCGCTTATATATGGTGTGATCTGCACATTCCTTTTTTTTGAGCAAAGTAAGTTCATATTTTTTCCCTCTTCGATTATTGAAACAACACCATCTGCATTCAATCTCCATTATGAAGAGATTTGGGTACCTGTCTGTGTTGGCTCCGGGAGAGTAGAACGCATCCACGGATGGTGGATCGAAGCAAACTCACCTAACGCCAAGGTTTTACTTTATCTACACGGGAATGGGATCAACATTGGCGCAAACGTTGCCCATGCAAATCGTTTTCATAAACTAGGTTTTTCAGTTTTGCTCATTGATTATCGAGGATATGGTCGTAGTGAGGGTGGTTTTCCTCAGGAAGCAAGTGTTTATCAGGATGCTGAAGCAGTTTGGAATTACTTGATACAGCGTCATACTCCACCCAACCACATTTTTATTTATGGACATTCCTTAGGAGGTGCGATCGCCATTAATTTAGCTCTTCAACACCCAGACGCAGCTGGATTAATTGTAGAAAGTTCTTTTACCTCTATCAGGGAGATCATTGCTTATCGGAACAATTTTTGGATGTTTCCAGTCGATTTGATCCTGATACAGCGGTTTGAATCGATTAAGAAAGTGCCAAATTTAAAAATGCCAGTTTTATTCATTCACGGTATGGCTGATTTCATAGTGCCGACTTACATGAGTCAAAGTCTGTACGATTTAGCCCATGAACCGAAAAAATTGCTTTTTGTTCCAGGTGCAGGACACAATAATGTGGCAGAATTTGATCCTGTTAAATATCAGCAAGTAATACAGTCTTTCATCAATTCTATTTCAATCTCTCATAAGGATTAATACAGAATTACTTACACTATATAAGAGCGAACCCTGATAGCTACTCAGTATATTATAAACTGCTAGCTTTGAATAGTTAGATTTTTATTTTTACGTTAAAATTTGGAAATCATGACAGCTAGCAATCCGATTGAGGTTGTGAATCGTTGCTTATGGTTAATCATCTTTAGTACAACAAGGCAAAAGTAAAAAGTTTGAACACCTCCGCGTGTAAACTTTTTACCTATTTCAGATGGGTAGCTTATTTCCGCCGCTCTGTACTAGTAAACGGTGACGCCAATAAAGAGCCCATTCAAAACTACCAAAAAGCTCTATATTCAAGCTTTTTAATTTTGCGAAAAGTAGGCGGGACTGGTTTGCTCAAAATTAAAAAAGTTTGTATTGTCAGTTTTATAGCAATAAAGAAAGATTAAATTCTTACCACTAAGTCATTCGGATGTCATCCCTTGTTAGGCAGTCGCCGATGATGAGAGATTTGCCGGAAAGCACTATTTGAACAGCCACGACTAGATCCTGTTTAGATTGCATCAACTTTATAAGTAGTGATGCTAATTCGTCCTCGGTAAAAATACTGTTGCAGTTAGTAATAAAATTTGACTTTTTTTTCAGGAAAAGCCTAAAATTGATACCCGATAATCCGGAGACACCGAAAACACTGAGAAGAGGAAAATATACTGATAAAACTACAATTTGCTCAATTGCCGAAAGAGGCTTCAGATCATGACTGGCACATCTATATACTTGTTAACAACTCCTGGAAATTCATCTATTGAAATTTCTCAAGATGAAGTAAGAACGCTTCTTTCTGAGATAGAAAGTCAACTTCATCAAAGCAAAGTTTATCGCCGTGCACTTGGTGCATTACAAAAGTTATTGGGTTCTTCCGAACAAGCTGATGTTCTATTCAAACTTGTAGGCAGAGAAGCAATAGGTTTAGCATTTCGGCAATTCACAGAAAAGCAGGAAAAAGTCGCAGAAACTCAGCAAATAGACGAAAAAAGTGAAGTAATAGCAGCCCTACAGCCAGTAGAATCCGCAGAATTAGCCGAGTCTTCCAATATTATTAAATTGCACCAAGAGTCTGTCGTCCCAACCAGCGAAATCGAATCACACTCAGAGTCAGATGTGATATTAAGTACATCTGACGAGCCCATGAAAGCTGCAACAAAAGACAGTTTCATCAAGGTAACACCGAAGCAGTGGTTCAAGTTGAACAAAAAACCTTCTCAAGCCGAATTGGCTCAAACGGCAGCAGAAAAGCGGATAGAGACTTTACGTCAAATTGGGAAACAACTCCGGCAAGCCCGTGAATCTCAAGGGCTTTCCCTTAGCCAACTTAATGTTTATACTCACGTACAAATCACTTACATGGAGGCTATAGAGAATGGCAATTGGGAGTTATTACCAGATGAAGTCTATGTTCGTGGCTATATTCGCGTTATGGGAAATTCTTTAGGATTAAATGGCACGACGTTAGCTACTGCTTTACCAGCACCATCCGTTATGAAATCACTCGTGCCACCTCAGTACCAAATTAAAAATAGTGGTGGATTTGGAGGGTTTGGATTGTCAGTACGACCCGTACATTTGTATATAGGCTACACTGCTCTTGTGGCAGGAGCTTTTAGCGGGTTATCAATGATCTCTCAGCAACAAACAAATGCTGACAGACTTCTTAACAAAGCCACAATAACGCCACCCTCTTCATCATTCGCCCAATCATTAAAAGATAAAAAAACAACTGCAAAACCAGCTTTACAATCTAATACTGCTGGTGTCAGCGTTGGACATGATATTTCTCCACCAGAAGCACTTTAGGAATGAAGGAAGAAGAACACGTAATCACAAGAGCATTGGTAATTTATTTGTTAATGGTTAATTGCAATTAACCATTAACCATTGCCTAATTTACGTTCTTAGTCTTTTTTTCGCTCAAACTAATCCAGAACGCAGTGCGACAACTGCAGCTTGTACACGATCATCAACGGATAATTTGTTCATAATTCCCCGAACGTGAGTTTTCACAGTGTTGGGACTGAGATACAATTTCTCAGCAATTTCTGGGTTGCTTAAACCTTCAACCATCAGTCTCAGCACTTCTAACTCGCGCTGAGACAAGTTTGCTGAGTTACCTTTGGGAGAGGGTGGTTTGAGATTGTCAATGACTTTCCTGGCAATTTGGGGATCGAGATAGGTTGCACCTTCAACTGCAGCGGCGATCGCACTCAGCAGTCGTTCTACACTTGCCCCTTTGATACAATATGCATCTGCCCCACTAGACAGAGCAGCGATGATTTCCGTATCTGTTTTATGAGATGTCAGCATCACCACATGAGTGTCTGGTAGTGCTGCTTTAATTTGCTGTGTTGCTGCAATACCATCAAGCCGTGGTAAGCCAATATCCATCACAACCAGATCCGGTTTCAGTTTGAGTGCTGCTTGTACACCTAAATAACCATCTTCCGCTTGTCCAACAATTTCTAATTGAGGATGAGCCATTAAGGATTGTTCCAATCCCAGTTGCATCATTGGATCGTCTTCTACGATCAAAACTCGCAATCGAGAGGTATTGGGTAGATTCAAGTTATAGGTAGTATATAGAGACATTTTAAAGCGATTTTGGCCAACTTACTTCATACTTAATCACCGAACAAGGCAAAAGTTAAAAGTTAAAAGGCAAAAGAAAGAAAAAGAAAAAACGGTTTCAAGCCCCCAAATCGATGGAAAACAAAAAAAGGTGAGCGTAAGATCCCCTAATTTTAATTATGGGAATTCTCTTTTTACTTTTTACTTTTTACTTTTCACTACTCTTCAACACGATAACCCAACTCTGCTAAATGTAGGCGAGACTGACGCCATTTTGGCTGCACCTTGACGAACAGTTCCAAGTAGACTTTACCCGCGATTAATTTTTGGATTTGTTCGCGTGCTTCACTACCGATTGCTTTTAGCATTGTTCCGCCTTTACCAATGAGAATTCCCTTTTGAGAATCTCGTTCTACATGAATAGTGGCGAGAACACGGGTAATAGTTGATGTTTCTTCCACTAGATCTATGGAGACGGCTACCGAGTGGGGAACTTCCTCACGAGTTAAGAGTAAAATCTGTTCTCGAATTAATTCGCCCATGATAAAGCGTTCCGGTTGATCAGTTACTAAATCGGGTGGATAATAAAGTGGTCCTCGTTCTAAATTTTGAATCAATAATTGTTGTAGTTGCGGCAATCCTACAGATGTTTTGGCAGAAAACTCCACAGTCTGCCATTGGTGGGATGACGCCAGTTCCCTGTAACTCTCATCAATTGAAGAGGAATCTTGGGGTTGAAGATCAATTTTGTTCAAGCCTAAAATGACTAATGTTTGACTCGTAAGAGCATTGCCTGCAACATCTTTACTCAGTAAGTCAGCGATGTAGCGATCGCCCGCACCACAATTTGTAGATCCATCCACCACAAACAGAATCACATCTACAGATTCAATGGCTATCTTGGCATTTCTCACCAGCACTTCGCCTAGTTGGTGATGGGGTTTATGGATTCCTGGAGTATCCACAAAAATGAGTTGTGCTTCTGGTGTAGTTATAATGCCTCGTAACCGATTGCGTGTTGTTTGTGCTACTGGTGATGTAATGGCTATTTTTTGTCCGACTAATTGATTCATTAGCGTAGATTTACCGACATTAGGACGACCGATAATGCCAATAAAACCCGATTTAAAGTCAGGGGGAGCCTGCGGAATGAGTCCTTCTTCTGAAGCTGAGAAGACGTCATATTGAATACTAGTCACTTGTGGCTTTACTCTCTTGTTTACTATATAAGGTATGTTTGTTTTTTCTCAAAGACAAAACAAACATAAAATTACTTTGTACTTTTTAGTAAGTGTCCTAACTTTAGTTTAGTCTACGACTCAAGATATTTTTCCCAGTTAAATGAAAAATTTTGGCAAAACGCTGAGAAACGAAGAATGAAAAGCGTCACACTGAAACGAGATCAACGACTCGCTGCATTAATAAACCTTGAGACAAATGGCGTATCGATTATAAATCATGTGTGCCGCTCGCCGACGGATAAATGCTTACTGTGCAATTCCAAGTACATATTCACCTTCATTCACTGCCTGATTGCTTGAGATGTCATAAACCAATCCATCTAGTTCGGCACAGACGTCAATAACAGTTGGTAATTGACATTCTTTATTAAAACTTAGAATTTGATAAAGCCGTTCTCCTGCCTTGACTGAATTTCCCAAATCAACTCTGTCTTGAATCATGCCACCGATTGGGGCATAATATTTTTTTACCTGACTTCTACTTTTAAAAGTCATTCTATGGTATATTTCCTCATCTACGGGAAACCCAGGTATTCGCAACACTCCTTTCTTGACTAAATAATTTTTTACTCCCAAAATACCGTTGGCAACTGAACTGGGATTTATCTGCATTCCGGTACCAAGTTCAAGTGTCCAAGCTTCTACATCAAACCTAATTTCTCTACCAAGTTGGTGAAAATGATTTTCCAGAGCTAACCAGGGTTTAATAAACGCTTCATCAAACGCATCTCCGTCATAAGTATCAAGTAATATTCCCGTATTGAGAAGGAAGTATTTGGCGCTGTCTTCTCTATTTTTAAAGTAATCAAGGTAGTTTATGCCTTGATTGGTAGCAGTGTGCAAGTCAATTAAGTAGTCGGCATCTAAAGTGAGAGATTGTAGTTTATAGCGAAAACGCTCGGTGTATGGTACACCACTAGGAGAGTTAATTTTTTCCGAAAGTTTATTAAGTTTTTCTCTGATTTTATCCTGGTAATTTTTTTTAATCGCCGCTATGTCAAGATTGATTTGAGATTTTGCAAAGTCGAGCAAATCGTCAGCTTCTTTTTCATAATCCCAAAAGATCCGATTCCAATCTTTTCCTTCATAAACACAGTAACGTCCTGAAGAAAAAATATGAGAACGTTCATTGGTTCCTGTAGGGTTACAAACAGGTACTAGCCATATTTCTCCGGATAAATCTGTATCATTGACTGCTAGTAAGAATTCTATCAATTGGTGAATCACAGCATTTCCAGCTATCTCTGCACCGTGTAAGTTAGATTGAATGTAAACTTTTTTACCTTTACGAGCGCCGCTAAATTTGTAAAGCTGGAGACAGAGGCGATCGCCTGAAGTCATGTGGCGAAGTGGAACCGTAGAGATATCAGGAATCATGATTGTTTCGGTAGTGCAATTTCACGATTCTCTCATAAACTACGAGGGGGCGGTGTTTGTAAACGACACCAATTTTCAACTACATTATTTCACTGCATAAGTCCTATGGTATATGGTTTTTTTAGGACTTAAAGGGAAAAGTCAAAGTGCTACCTGTTATAAATGGAAGAAACACCCACTCCCGGATGTTAAAAGAAATAATCAGGCTTTCAACAACTAGTTCTTAGGAGGGCGTTGATGTCGGAAATATTTGCCACAACTGGAACGATCGCCGCGATCGCGACAGCTATCGTCCCCCAACAAGGAAGCGTTGGGATTGTGCGCCTATCCGGAGCGTCGGCAATGCACATCGCCCAAACTCTTTTTCATGCACCTGGGCATCAGGTGTGGGAAAGTCACCGCATCCTCTACGGTTACATCCGCCATCCCCAAACACAACAATTGGTAGATGAAGCACTGTTGCTGATTATGCTTGCACCTCGTTCTTACACCCGTGAAGATGTGGTGGAGTTTCATTGCCACGGCGGAATTATGGCCGTACAGCAGGTGTTGCAACTGTGTCTGGAAAATAATGCCAGACTTGCCCAACCAGGAGAATTTACCCTCCGCGCCTTTTTGAATGGACGACTGGATTTGACTCAGGCAGAAAGTATTGCCGATTTGGTGGGAGCTCGATCACCGCAAGCGGCACTTGCGGCACTTGCAGGTTTACAGGGAAAGTTAGCTGATCCCATTCATCAATTACGCGCCAACTGTTTAGATATTTTGGCGGAAATAGAAGCTAGAATCGATTTTGAGGAAGACTTACCCCCATTGGATTCTAAAGCAACTGTTTCTGAAATCAAAAGAATTGCAACAGAAATCACAAAGCTACTCGCAACTGCCGATCAAGGTGAACTGCTGCGTTCGGGGTTGAAAGTGGCGATCGTTGGACGTCCGAATGTGGGAAAATCGAGTTTGTTGAACGCTTGGAGTCGGAGCGATCGCGCCATTGTCACTCCCCTACCAGGAACAACCCGCGATGTCGTGGAATCGCAGCTCGTAGTTGGTGGCATTCCTGTACAGGTGCTGGATACAGCAGGTATTCGAGATACAGTTGATCAAGTGGAAAAAATTGGAGTTGAGCGATCGCGTCGTGCGGCAAATGCTGCTGACTTAGTACTGCTGACAATTGACGCTACAGCAAGTTGGACGGCAGCAGATCAAGAAATCTACGAACAGGTGCAACACCGTCCGTTAATTTTGGTTATTAACAAAATCGACTTAGCATCACCCGAAGGAATGCAGTATCCTAAAGAAATTCAACAGGTTGTCCAAACAATAGCTGCCCAAAATCAAGGTATTGAAGCTTTAGAAGCAGCGATTTTAGAGACAGTACAAGCTGGTAAAGTTCAAGCAGCCGACTTAGATTTAGCCATTAACCAACGACAAGCAGCGGCGTTGGTAAAAGCAAAAACCTCCCTAGAACAAGTGCAAGCTACAATCACCCAGGAGTTCCCCCTTGATTTCTGGACAATTGACTTACGAGGTGCAGTTCACGCCTTAGGAGAAATCACCGGGGAGGAAGTGACAGAATCTGTACTAGATAGAATTTTTAGCAAATTCTGTATTGGCAAATAATATCATGTTCTGTTGAACACTTATAATAAGGCTCGTAGTTGCGCTTCAGC
>CALMVQ010000150.1 GCA_937873135.1 uncultured Scytonema sp.
TATAAGCTTTTTACCTATTTCAGATGGGTGGGTTATTTCCGCCGCTCTGTACTAGTCGAAAGTTTCTACGGCAGATCTCCCATCGTCGGGAACAACCGAACGGGTTTATACTTACTAGGTTATTAGGGCAGAGTGTCAAAAGATATCATTAAATACATTCACACCCTTATTTCCCAATTTTAGGTAAGTTTATGCGAAAGCACTTTCGTGTGAAGAGTTTTCTGTTTTTCACTTTGGCAAGTATGACTGTAGCATCTGGTGCTAGTGCCAATCCTGACAGTAGTACTTTAACTGTTGAGATTGATGGGCTGAAAAATCGTCAGGGACAGATTTGCGTCAGTATTTTTGCTAGCAGTCAAGGCTTTCCTAGTAGTGCTAGCAATGCGGTGCAAAATCAATGCGTGCCAATTACTCATAAATCCGAGCAAGTGACTTTTAGGAATTTGAAGCCTGGAAGTTATGCTGTATCAGCGCTGCATGATACTAAAGGCGATCAAAAAATCCATCGCAATATCTTGGGAATTCCCACTGAAGGCTTTGGTTTCTCTAGTAATCCTACAATTCTCACAGGTCCACCTAAGTTTGGAGATTCAGCATTTTTAGTAGCAGGGCCAAATACAAACATTCAAATACAATTGATATATCTTTTGGGTGGGTGATTGAGAACGCCTAGAAGCAGAGACATCTAACCGAGCTAAGGATGAGTTTTTATCAGGACAATTTGCAACCGTAGTTGTACACTTCTTCTTCGCCTGAGCGGTCGATAATCGCCCAATGTACTGTGTTGAGTTCAGGAATTTGTAACATAAATATCCAGTTAGCTTCTATGCTTTCCCCTTTTGTTGGGAGCATCGGTGTCTCTGGGGTACACAGGGTAATTTTAGTGGTGGGTTTTTGCAGATAGATGTAAGACGACGGTACATGATCGCCATTAAAATAGGCGTATGGCACACCCACAGCCGCAGCATTAGCAGCGATCGTCTCTAGAAGCGAGCCTTCAAGTGTGTTGTCACCTTCAAAGCTATCGTATGCCAAACTTAATGCTTCCTCAAAAGTTACCTGACCGCCTAAAGCTTTCTGTGCCTCAATCGCTTCATGTTCTGCCTCTAGAATCAGATTGGAATCGCTAAGGGATCTAAGGGATTTTGTCAGATTAGATAACTTCTGACTTTGCTCAGTATAAGCATAGCTAGACATCAAATTTCCCTGAGCATCATACAGCCGTCCCTCATCTGAAGAGTTATTCCAAACAGAGCGTTTGCTACCGAAAGAGAAGCCGCCTGACTCTGGATGCACCTCGTTAGTATAAACTCGACACGATGCTCCTTTTTTCAATACTGTCTCCGTGGGAAAAGAGAATTCTTGATTGCGATTTATGCTGTAAATTTTCCAGCCCGATATATCTATGTCTTGCAGCCCCTCGTTGACTATAGCGATATATTCGTCCGCCTCAGTGGATTTAACACTTCCGTCCGAAAAAATCCTGTTTATCCTGACGTGGGGTGTCGCCTTTGACAGATCGAGTATTGCATACAGCCCTTCTCCATCAGGACTTCTGACAAGAATTTGATTGGCCTGCTCGTCAGGTTGGA
Source organism: uncultured Scytonema sp. (assembly GCA_937873135.1). GTDB lineage: Bacteria > Cyanobacteriota > Cyanobacteriia > Cyanobacteriales > Nostocaceae > Rhizonema. The sequence continues at coordinate 1,593 of CALMVQ010000150.1, forward strand.
AGTCGATAATCGAACTGCCATTGCGTTGATACAGAGATTTAACTTGAGCAAAAATCGGATGCTCGCTATTAATTGGTTGATTTCCTGAAATCCCGTTATAACGCTCATGAAACTGTAAACCAACTTCCCAAAGAAACCAGTTAAATTCATATCCTGAAGCATAGTTTTCATTTTCCGTCTCGGCAGCTAAGTAAACGCTCCCTCCGGCTTCAAGCAAATCTCTGAGTCTATCCTCATCAACACAAGTGTCATGTGAAAAAATCGCATCCACATCTTCTGGGATATCGTATCCAACAGTCCATGTATGACCAGCTTTAGTCATTGTCTGTGCTAAAGCAGATTCAGATTCGGCTATATCCGGGTCCAAATAAGAATGAAACTTGCCTGGACTACCGCCAGTAAACCAATTAGCAATATTTTTGGCAAAAATTGCCGCATCAGGAGATTTTTCAAATCCGAGGTTACTTAAAGTTGAAGCATCATTAGCGAGAAGTATTTTGCCGAATTTTTTGTTCATTTGAGCGGCTCCTAAGTTTCAAGTATTGAATTCGTCAGGCTTTAATTCTCCTCTAGATCTTAAATTAAGCGAACGCACAGTTGATACGTGTCAGGAAATTCAGGAGTTTTCGCAGTTGAGAGCGCTTGACGAAGGTAAGTTTTCCCCGGATTCAAGATTCTATGACTTTAAAATTATTTGTCTATTCTTTAATTAGCTTACTCGATATAGCGTTCCTAAATGAGTTGTGAAAATTATTTGTGGAATGAACCGCCTTGGCTGACGACGAACGCGCAGCGTCTCGCAGAGAAGACGCCTTCGCGCAGCGTCTCCCCTTGGGAGAAGAACGCCAAGAAAAGAAAGAGAGAGGATTTTACAAATGATTTAGGATTGCTATAGAGATATTTTATGTCAACAATAAAACGGGAAAAACCTATTAACAATAAACCTATTTTTTTACAATGAAATTAAGAAAATTCACGGAATATATTTAACTGATTCTAGTTGGAGACAATTACAACAAATGGCAAAAATTGAGCAATTAAGTGTTAGTGAATTTGTTGAAAGATGGATTCGGGACACTACGGGTTAAAACCTAAGTGTCGGATTTCCACCCCTGTGTTTTTAACCAGGAGTGGAAATCCTCCCGCATTATTTTGATATGTAATATTTTCTGAGTTTTTGTGTACCTTGTTCGCCTCTTAATTTTCTCTGCTACCCCGGATTATCGAGGGGTTACTTTTCTTCTACCTGTTGATAGAAACCTCACGTTGTAGTCCATTAGAGAGCGTGGCATGGGATGATAGTCTTAAGAAAAGAGTAAGATAAGTTAAATTTTTAGTTTTACCTTGTAGTATTAGTATAGCGCAGCATCAATAATCAGAGAGGTTCAAACAGCTTAAAACCCAGTCTCTGTAAGTATTATCTCCTGTTTCCTGATGAGTGATGTCACGAGTACCTTGATAAATTTATCGGAAAGCATCTGTAAAATTACGTAACTACTTCAAGATTTTAAATCGGTGACACTGTGTTAAGCTTCCTGAGTGATTTAAGTAAAGCGCTCATAGTGCGTTATTTTTAGTAAACGCTTATGATTGAATCCAAATTCAATGAGATTAAAACCATGAAAGTGTGCAGACGTATTCGCGGTGGTACTACTGAGAAGCAGCTTGTCGTAGACATCCTAGTTTGGTATTCTAATAGTCACCAATGAAATATAAAATTACCATTCTATACAGTAAACAAGACAGCAAAAATTCATGAGACTAACAAGACGGAAAAGCATTCTTACTCTCATCGGTACTGTCTTGATAATCTTAGGTTTTAGAAGCCATCGCTCACGCACCCAGAAGAAGTTTTCCAACTCTCCTCAGAAGAACGAACTTTCAGAAGCCTTAGATGTGTTATCAGTACCTGAAATTGACAAAGAGCGAATGTATCAGAATTTTCTCAAAGCTGCGGCAGGTGGCTTTCAAGACAATCCAGCACTTTTGTATCAAGGAATTCAAACATCACCGTATAAAGAACAAATTAATGATTATCCTTCTCGTTTAAAGCAGAAACCTGATGGAGAAAATTCAGTGAATGACACTGATGATGATAAATTCAGTTCTTATCCCATCGTTGGGCAACTTCCTAAAATTGAAGATGATAGTCTACAATTTCTCCATGAAGACATTAAAGAAGCTTGTATCTGCATTGGCAGATTTTCATCTGGAGAATTCAAGGCGAAATGGCTGGGAAGAAATGCACTGAGTAATCAAGAATTTTGGAGCGCCACTAAATTTATTCCGGTCCTCAATCTTGTTTCTTCACTCAATACAAGTATACCTGATGTTGATGTTAATTCCTGTGTAATTAGTGGTGTAGATCAACAAGGAAATCAAAGACGTTTGCCTCTATATAATTTAGTCAGAGATGTCGTGAGCTATGAAGAAAAGATAGCAACATCAAATTCTGTAGCAGACATGTTCAAAAGATTTTCTTCTCAATTGGATTTAGAAAATTGGCTGCAAAGCATGACTGGCAATAAACACTTGATTTTCCGAGGTGACTACGGCGAAGAGCCTTTTATCAATCAACCAAAAGTTATTCAACGAATCACAGAAAAAGCGATCGCGATCGCTGATTCAGAACCAATTCATCCTGATTGGACAGATAACACTATGTCTGCCTATGATTTGACTAGAGCGATCTCAATGCTAGGTTGGCACAATTATATTCCACCAGAATCGCGTCTACCGGGCGTCAAGTGGAAAAACCTTGAAAGTATTATCAGAGCTATGGGAACTGATCCAGCACGTTTCACAGATCTAGCCATCAAAGAGTTAGGTTTACAAAATACCCTCGATTCTGTTGTCATTCTCTCAAAAATTGGCAATGGGGTGACAATTCTCAGGAAGAGAACTGAAGCTGTTTATGTCGCTTTGGTACAGTTTGTTGTTCGTTCCCCAGATAAGTTGGGACAGGTTAAATTGCTGACGTTAAGTATGGCTTTAAAAGCAGCGAGAGCAAAAGATCCAAGGGATCTGAACCGCGAAGTTGTGGAACTTGATGCTCGCATGGCAACGGAAGTCACTCAGATTCTACAAAAAGCACTGATGTCAGAATTAATTTGAACGACATGGAGAGGAACGGCAACATTATCGTCAACCTGGCAGCAATGTTACTGACGTGAGTGGGTATCGACGCCATTGATGGAGCATTGCTTTTCAAACAGCGGGCGCGTAAATAAAGCAACCATTTCAAACAGCCAGAAGCCTTGATTTATAACACTTTTGAATGAGTGACTTTTGAATGAGTGACTTCCGCCTTGCGGTACTAGTACTTCATCAAGGTAACTTTGAGGGGTTTTACAGATTGTTAAAATGGTCAAAATTCTTCCCTACTCTCTATTACCTACTCCAAAACGAACTCCCCTCACCCTTTATTCTTAGGTTGATACAGTACTCGACCAACCCAAAATTGCCGGGTTAAGGCAAGCAGCGGAAGCAGGGGGAGAAAGAGATTTATCTTGCTGCTATTAACCCGGTAAAGCTGCCTACAGACGACTAAAGGCGTCCAACGCGGCGCATTTTCCATATTCGCCCAGAGGTAAATCTTTTCCACTGAACAAGTAACTTCTACTTCCACACTGCGCTAGATCATTGATTTATAGATACAATTCTTCCCCGTCTTCCTCTTCTTCTTTATCTAGCCTATAAATCTCTGTCTCCATAATATCATCCAGTTCTTCTGACAGCGCATCGGCACGAGGTTCATCAGACTCATAGGATTTGAATCGACCTGTGCTTTTAATCCAGTTGTAAAGAGATTCACTTTCTCTTATAAGGAGAATCTGTGCTCGCTTGCTCCGGGGTTCTTCGTGGAGCGCAGAATGATTGTAGTGCTTAAGCATTTTTCTTCACCTCATGCACATATACGTGCGATAATCAATAGCTTGTGTGGCACATTTAGATGGATGCGTTTGCTCTGGGGTATAACCCTCTTCAACAGTCTGAATAACGCCTCGTAGCACCATTTTCAGTCACTGGTATTCTGCTCGCATATATGCGCGCAGGGAGGTGCTAGCTAGATATCTTGGACTAAAACTAAATACCTAGCTATTGTTACGCCTAGCTAACAGCAAATGTAATTAGTACGCTCGCAGCAACAAACACGATCAGATCTTATTCCTAAGAACAAATAACGTTGCTGCTGTTTTGCTAAGGGATACTCTGCCAAGGATCAGGCAGAATTGCATAGTTATTGATGATTCCCTCATCATTTACGATGTAGCCAGTTACAAGAGGCGGATCAAGCAATTGACTGCCCTTATGAAGGATATTCGCTTGTACCTCAGTGGGTATGAGTTCAATACCATCACTAAGATGATGCGCTACTACCTTCTTTTCTAAGGTAACGGTACGTGAGCCTGTATTTTCTTTTTGTTCTTTCATATTTAATAATATAACATTTATTTGAGAAGAATTGATGCTAGCAAAGTTTTTTTGATAGAATACAATGTTATATTTATGTGAAAAGATTTAAAGAATCCGCACAAACGCTTCTAAGAGAAGCATTTCTAGACTTTTGCCTCATACTGGACGAACCTCAATTTTTCTATTCTCAATACCGCTTATAGCTTAACCGATAAGTATTGAGGTTAATAGGGTTTCAACACTAAAAGCTTTCGACTGTTTTTAGGCATTGTGAAAGTGTGAGCAAATATTACAGAGCATTAGTATCCCCCTGACAAATCCATGCTCCCCAGTAAAAGGGATGCTCAAGGGGTGTGTCTTTTTCTTGACAATCAATTTTACTGTCTGCCGATAATTCCCTGACTCCCAAAAGTTCTTTTAGTACTTCGATCCCCAAAGCAGACTGACGCAATTTTTTAACCGTAATTTTTCGTATATAAACCTGAGTTCGACGTAAGAAAAAGACTGAAAACTAGACAGGGTAAACTTTGTAG
>CALMVQ010000151.1 GCA_937873135.1 uncultured Scytonema sp.
GAGTTGGGGAGAGTGGGGTAGTGGGGGTAGATGAGGGTTTTGCTAATGGCTGAATGCTTTGGGCTGAGGGTAACAATCCCAGCAATGTAACCTCTAACCACAAACGCGGTTGGGTAGTGTTTTTCAATAGTGCTTCAGCACTACGTAAATGTTGTTGTCCTGCTAAAATTGCAGTTATTTCCCAACTTTGGGCAAAATCAACAATTTCTTTCCAAGTTTGGTGAGTACAAGTAATCAAATCATTGCGACTGGGTGCGGTTTTGCCAATGAGTAAATCGCGGTAGAAGGCGGCAAGATTCTGGAGAATCGTTAAAGGTTCTCTACCACGATCTAGAATTTCGCGCGTACAGTCTAAAACTGCTTCGGGGTTGTCAGAGGCGATCGCACTTAACAGTACGAGTAAATGCTGTTCGCTGACTGAACCGACTAAATCCCAGACTCTTTCTGGTGTCACGACTCCAGGTAACAAACTTAACTGATCGAGGAGACTTTCTGCATCTCGCAATCCTCCCTGAGCAATTTGAGCTACTAAAAAGAGAGATTCCGGAGCAATGTTGATATTTTCGTATTGAGCGATCATACTCAAATGCGTCACCATTGCCTCCAAAGCAATTCTCCGAAAGTCAAATCTTTGGCAGCGGGAAATGATTGTTGGTAATACCCTTTGCGGATCGGTTGTTGCCAGGACAAAGACAACGTGTTTCGGTGGTTCCTCTAGTGTCTTCAGTAACGCATTAAACGCTTGGTTACTGAGCATGTGGCAGTTATGCAAAGAAAGCCCATTAGCTACAAAGTTGTGATTATCCTGAACTTCAATGTCATAAACTGGTTCAACTTTACCGAGACGAACAGATTCCACTGTTTCTAAACTTGTCACCCATTGTAAGGATTTAAGACTTTTGAAGATCTGAAATCCATTTTCTTGAGCTGGTTGCACCCAGGATACGGAAATATCCTGTCCTAATCCAAATTCCCGATCCTTTTGTGTCGGTACAATGCCTGTAAGACTGTATGCTGGCAACGCCCTTGCCTTATCCACATTCACAGGGGATAGTATTTTCACCCCTTCACCGACGTTTCTTGCTGGTGTCCATCCCTCCATTGTCCTAATGAGATGATTGGCAGTACATCTAATTTCACGATGAGTTGTCTTAATAATTAATGTTTGACGTTCTCCTTGATCTAACCACCTAAGAACTCTTTTGAATTCCCACTGTCCTGTAATGTCGTTATAACTGAGAACCTGTTTACCTTTAATATTAGAATCGTCAATCCGATAAAGACCCTCATCGGTTAAAACTAGAGAATCCCCAGTTAAACACTCATCTATCACATAGACCTTGTAGCGACATTGAACTGGGGCAAACTGTGCTTTCTCAATCAAATCTCTGACATTGTCAACACCAGTGTTACTGGCGGCGTCGATTTCGATCACATCTAAAGAATTGCCCTTAGTAATTCCCTGGCAAACAGCACACACACCGCAGGGTTGAAATGTAGGTTTATCAGTTTTGAGACAATTTAGAGATTTTGCCAGAATACGGGCACTAGAAGTTTTGCCTGTACCCCTTGGCCCTGTAAACAGATAGGCAGGCGCGATTTTACTTGTACTGATAGCATTGGTAAGGGTAGTGGCGATCGCCTCTTGTCCCACCAGTTCAGCAAAACTCTTTGGGCGGTACTTGTGGTGCAGCGGTTCGTAAGACATAGATTTACATTGTCGATGCCTTCTAGTGGTTTAGCAGTAGCACCCATGAGAGGAGCAGGTTAGACTATTCTAACTCGAGCGAAGAAAGGGTGAAAGAGAAACAGGGGTAGCAGTCCTATCTCCTGTTTTCCCAATCTTCGTAGCTGCTTATCATAAGACATGGCTACAATCTTAAAGTAACTATCTCTTGAGGGTGTGGTAGATGCTTCAGAGGCTAATTCAGTGGTTCAAAAAGTTTTTTCAAAAATTATTTGGCGTCAAGTCAAGTAAAGCAAAAGCGCGGGTAAATGTCCCAAAAGAACCACCCCCACCCCTCAACGATACGGATTTAGAATTTTTATTCACCGAACTCTTAGAGGGAGTGCATCAGGCACGAGGGCAAACATGGGCGAGTCATTGGCTAAATAATATAGAACATCGCGTCCCAACCGAACGTTGGATCGAGTGGCTACAGCGTTTTGGTGCAAGATTGCTAGAATCGCCAACACCCAATAATGAGCTAGCTTCTCGGCTCGTGCAGCTGGGCGATTTGGGTGTTGGGGAAGTTGGAGATGCCGCCTATGATCTGGGAATGAGGTTGTTAACACGCAACCAAAGTGATCCAATATGGGAGTATGAAGGTCCAGATGCTGAAACAACCGACGCATCCACATATACTATTGTTGAGCCGGGAAAAACACAACCAGCAGAACTATCTCCAGAAGAAGAGGATTTACAAAGCATTTCCCTAGAAGAATTATTTACGCTCATGCAGCAGGATGTAAACTTACGTAACCAAATTGCCCAACAGTTAGGAATACAAACAGATGATCCAGAAATCCTCATACAAGCATTAGTGAATCAATTTCATACCAGCGAGCAACCAGATCCACACCCAGGAGAAGTTTGATTGTGGAGAGGCGGTGTCAGTAAAGGGGGCTCGGGGCAGGAGATCTGAATTTACATTTTTCTAGATGACTAAACAAAAATTCTTTGCGACGACAGTCGCCTCGCTTCATGCGCGCTGCCTCGTCTTCGCTACTTTGTGCATGAGGCTAATTTTGTTGAGCTTTTAGATTGGCAGATATTTAGACAAAATCGACAAGAAATATCCAAAATTCTCATTAAAAACAATGAATAGGCGGGCTTTGCACAAAGCTCTCCGGATATCAGCAAGTGTCCGGAAGACTTTGCGTGCGTGCGTAATTTACAGTAGGTTCAACAGACTTATATTTTATTGTTGAAAAAAATCCGTACCCTCGAATCGAATAGAACACTGTTACCTGTAGCTTTTTGCACGATTGCCAGCCGAAACAAGTAAGTTCATAAATCTAATCTGACGGCTATTTCACCAGCGTGTTAATACTGTAAATGTACGTTTTTAATAAACATACATTTTTATCAATAAAACTTAAAAAATCAAGTTATTAGCCTGCTAATAAAGGCTGTGTTCGTATAGCATCACTCTTATATAGTGTATATATATGAGTGTTATAAGACTGTTAGCAACAATCCCTCATTCGTGACAAATGTTTTTTATGGCTGAATGCGTCCCCACTGAAGCAATCGTGAGGCGCATGGGTATCCCAGGTTTTTTCCTCGACTTGAGCCAGAATTAGGATGGGAAATTTGGGGAATGGTAGAACTTTCTGATGAATGTTATATTGTGGGAGCTTTTTAGTATTCATAGATCAGTAGAAAAATTTACATCTTTGTAAAAAACGCCTGCCCATCGGTGAAGCTCCTTTTTGTTCAAGTGACTTATTTATTCTCTGTAAATCTATTGATTTTTTGCCAGACACTATCTGAATTAACACATTGATCGCTAAAATCCTAAAAGCTATACGAACAACATCCAAGACTTCCAGAGATGCTCAAGCGATTTGTGCAGTGGCTTATCAAGTTTTTGAGGTATCTATTTGATCAAAAGCCAATTCGATCTCCAAACCTTGCTGACAAACAGAAGTTCGTATCACCACCCGAACTGACAAATGCAGATCTGGAATTTTTATTTATCGAACTGTTGGAAGGCGTGCATCAAGCCCGAGGACAGCAGTGGGCGGTTAAGTTTCTAGAACGCATGCAAAATCGTATTAGCAATCAGCGCTGGATTGATTGGTTGCTCGACTTTGGAGAAAAATTGCTGATGTCGCCCGCGCCAAACAATCAATTAGCAACGCGGATGGTGCAGCTTGGAGAACTGAATATTGGTTCGATTGGAGAGCTCGCCTATGAAATTGGCATAGCTGTATTGACGAGAAACTTAGGCGAATCCAATCAGAAGGAGAATCAGCAATATGTTGAGAAGATAACCCGTGTAGAGAACTTAGAGCAGATAAGTTATGCCGATGACGAATGGCTCTGGGATTTTGATGGACAAGATAGTGACACAACAACACCTGTAATCCAGCTAGCATCTGTCTATGGAGGGGGTGGGCTGAGTGTAGAAAACGGGCAATCCTCGGACAAAATTACCACACCCACAAATTCAATAAATCTGGATTTACAAAGTGCTACTATTGTTCTCACCCATGAAGAGCGCTCCCCTGCACCTCTAGAACAGGCACAAGCATTATTTTATCAAGGGCTTCAGCAAGCTAGGAATGGTGATTTATCGGAGGCGATCGCCTCTTATGACAAAGCGATAGAAATCAATCCCAACGCCTGTGAATATTGGTTCAACCGGGGCTTGATACTATTTTACTTGGAAAAGTTTCCTTGTGCGATCGCATCTTACGACCGAGCTATCGAGATTAAACCAGACTTTTATAAAGCTTGGTATAACCGAGGTGGAGCAGTTGCGGCGTTAGGAGGCTTTGAAGATGCGATTGCCTGCTTCGAGCGAGCGATAGAAATCAAGCAGGATTACCACGAAGCTTGGTTTAGCCGGGGTTTAGCACTCCTAAAATTAGGCTCAGCTGTATTGGCAATTGCCAGTTTCGATCAAGCACTGCTTTTACAACCACAAGATGTGGAAAACTGGTATCACCGAGGGATAGCACTCTCTCAAATTGGGCAAACAAATGATGCAATTGCCTCGTTTGAGACAGCGCTGGAAATTCAACCAGACTCTTATTTAGCTTGGTACAACAGGGGTATAGAATTTTCTAGATTAGGAGAATATGAAGAAGCGATCGCAAGCTACCAGCAGGCAATACAAGTTAACCCCGACTTTTATGAAGTTTGGTATGCTTTCGGCAGTATGCTGGATAGATTGGGACGGACATCCGAAGCACTGACAAACTACGAACGAGCAATACAAATCAACCCCAAGATTGCCGAAATTTGGATTGATCAAGGTGTTGTGCTTGCTAGTTTGAAACGTTGGTTGGAAGCAATCTCGTCTTGGGAAAAAGCCCTGGAGTTAAAACCCGATCTTTATCTTGCTTGGTTTAACAGTGCCGTCGCTTTAGAAAATTTGGAGCGTCATGAAGATGCCATCGCTTCCTATAATAAAGCTTTAGAAATCAACCCCGATTTCTACTTAGCTTGGTACAATCGGGGTGTTGCACTGTTTTATTCAAAAAGATTTGAAGAAGCGATCGTCTCTTATGACAGTGCTTTACAAATCAAACCCGACTACTGGGAAGCTTGGATTGCTCGAGGGACTGCTGCCGGAAAGTCAACAGATAATTTCATCAGTTTTTACAGTCCCATGGGTGGGACTAATTCAGCCTTGAACGAACGTAGTTATGATGGGAGACTGGCAAGCTACTCCGAAGGGTTGAAATACGTTTTTCAAGACACCGATCCTGAAGGTTGGGGAAGATTGCATGTGGCGATCGCCAATACTTATTACGAGATAGGCAAAAGACATTCTACCCCTCGCAATTATTGGTATCAAGCTTTATTTGAGTACCAGACAGCGAGTGCTGCTCTTACAGTTGAAATTCCGTCATTACATCTAGAAGTTCTTCAAAACCTGATCAAAACCTGTGTAAGTTTAGGTGAAACTTCTCAAGCAGAAGAATTACAACAATACGCCACAGATTTATTACTAAATTTTTTCCATGAACCAACTCGCTCTGATGAAAGCAAAAAACAGTTAGCTTTGAATAATACCTGTTTTGATCGCTTAGCTGTTGATATATGTGTGCAGAATGGGGAGATAGTAGAAGCTTTAGAAATTGCTGAACACAGCAAAAATGCTTGTTTTACTTGGCTTCTTTCTGGGTGGCAAGAAGAAATTGCTTCACCGAATTATGACTCGATGAAACAACTGCTCAATCCCACCACTGCGATTATTTATTGGCACATCAGCCCTTGCACTTTACGCACCTTCATCCTCAAACATAATTCCCCAGAACCGATTCCAGTCTTTACACCTGTCTTAAATGTTGCAGAAATAGAGGAATTACCTGTACCCGAAGCAGTAGCCAAGTTAGTGGAATTTGAAGATTGGCTGGAGGATTGGAATCAACAATATCAGCAGTATTGCAACCAAGCTAACAATCAGCAGAACAAAAGCGACCATTCCTGGCAAGTTGATATGGAAAATAGGTTGTTAGAGCTAAAAAATATCTTAAATATTCCTGCAATTGTGCAGGAACTCGAAGATATTACTCAACTGATCTTAATTCCCCACCTTAGCTTGCACAAATTACCTCTCCATGCACTTTTCTATCCCCACTTTCAAAATCAGAGAAGTTATAGTGCTGACTCTGATGTAAATGAAGTTTGGGAGAAGGAAAGAGTGGATGATTTGACAATTACTTATCTGCCCAGCATTCAAACAGGACTGAATTTAAGATTTCCGTCAGTGAAGCCCACAGACTTTAGATTACTGAGTGTTGAACATCCTAACAGCAACGGTTACCCCGCACGGAAGTTCGCCAAACTTGAATCTGAAGCTATGAGCTTAGTGTTCGACAATGCTAAACGCATTTTAGGCGCGCAAGCTACTAAATTTATGGTAGAAAGTGCCTTAGTTGATGATTACAATATATTTCATTTTTACGGTTATGAAAGTGATAACTTGAGTTCTCCTCAAAAATCGGCGTTGCTACTAGCAAATGATGATGAACTGACTCTAGAAGAAATTTTCACCAAGTCACTCTCCAGTTACAATCTTGTGACGCTCTCAACTTGTGATCGCATCATCAGCAGTCAAACTATTACCACCGAGTATGTCGGTTTAGCTACTGGTTTTCTCTTTCAGGGGGTTCCCCATGTTGTGAGTACCTTGTGGAGTATAGAATCAGCAGCCAGCACTTTGGTGGCGATTGAATTTTATCGGCACATCCAGCGAAATGAATCACCTGTCACCGCTTTATCACAAGTCACAGAATGGCTGAAAAACCTGACGGCTGGTGAATTAAGAACCTGGTATGAAGATTTATTGAACAATTTGCCAAAAGAAAGATTAAGAGTTAAAGCACATTTAGCCACAGAACTTTATCGCAGTTGTCAGTTACCAGCAGATAAAAAGCCTTACAATCACCCTTACTATTGGGCAGCATTTAAAATTACAGGTGTTTAGAGGAATTGTGAGCAAAGGTTAAAGTAAAAGCTGCATTCTAACACTCCGGTATTTCAAACGAGTTGATTGTTCTTGTAAAGCTAGTACAACAAGGCAAAAGTAAAAAGTAAAAAGTAAAAAGAAAGAACACTTATTTTATAAGCTTTTTACCTATTTCAGATGGGTGGGTTATTTCCGCCGCTCTGTACTAGTTAAATCATCTAGAACTGTTAAAGCAATTTGACGATGCAACAATTCAAATTTTTCAAAAGGGGATGACCACTTTCTGAGCATAAATCAATACAGTTCAGAATCGCGAAATTAATCTGTTGAGGCAGGCAGAGATCCGGGGCTCTGGAGCAGAGGCGAAAGAAATAATGGACGTTAACTCTTCATCTCCCCTACTCTTGAACTCCCCAACTCCCCTGCTGTCGAGGGCGAATAAATGTCTTAACAGCAACCGTATTGAAATATGCCTTCGCGCCTCTGGCAAGACAGCGAGCGTATCGCAGTGCTTTCATACTTGTGTTAAGCTCGCACGAAAGGAGCTATCTTGGCGTAAAAGTCTTCATCGGCGCGGATGAAAGCAGGACGTTGCATTAAGTTGTTTAAGTACCTACTCAAGGGGTCACCATCTGGTAACATTCCTAGCTTCTTTGCCCATAGCAAAACCCCTCCAGTTACAATATCAGCTGCAGTCAACCTATCCTTTACTAAGTAATTCTGTGAGACCAGTACTTCTGTTAGAGGTTGAGTAACTTGATCAAACCATTGCACCGCTTCGTGTGTGGAAATTGCAGAGCGTAGCTTTATTGGTAGTAATTTTTCCGGCAAATTAGGTAGGATATTAAACATAAAATGCTCTACAGGTGGTTCTAATGTAGATATAGCGTAAAATAGCCATTGATGGTAATAGCCACGTTCAGGAGTATCTCGTGCTGGAGCTAGCCCAAGTTCAAGATATTTGTCAGCAAGATAAGCACAGATAGCAGTAGATTCAAAAATTGTCACTTCCCCATCTACCAGAATTGGCACTTTTCCATGTGGATGCAATTTTTGATATTCTGGTTGCTTCGTCATGTTCATATCAACCCGTACCAATTCATAGGGAATTCCCATTTCTTCTAAGAGCCACCGAGGACGTACTGCTCGTGTCGTAGGAATGTAGTACAACTTCATTATTTTTTCAGTCAAGCGGTTTGCTCCTAATAGTCTCTCACTTTGTGGAAAGGTGTGCGATCGCACACCTTTCCAAGACTTTAACTGCGATGGGTGTGATTTTGACAACAGATCAAATGTGTCATGGCCTAACCGAGTATGGCGAAGACGCAATGTTATATTATGTCCGGTTAATTAACTATAATTTTTGTAAACACTGAACCCCACCCCCAACCCCTCCCCGCTCGCGGGGAGGGGAGAC
>CALMVQ010000152.1 GCA_937873135.1 uncultured Scytonema sp.
CAGCGCCATTGGTAAGTGAAAGTGTTTCAGTATTAATACTGATATTTCCGGCATTTCCCTGTCCAGTAGTACTGAGATTTATCTGAGAGCCATTGGCAAGGGAAATATCCCCACTTGTAATGCTGATGTCTCCGCCCTTTCCTGTTGCTCTTGAGTTCGCACTCGTAAAAACCGAACCTTGATTGAAGGAGACGCGATCGCGTGCATCTATCGTCACATCGCCTGCATTTCCCATTCCAGAGGTACTGCTATTCAGTTGAGCACCATTAGTGACTGAGAGTGTTCCAGCTGTAATGCGGATGCCTCCACTGTTTCCTATGCCATTTGATGAGTTCAAGAGGTTGAATACACCACTTCCTGGCCCATCCAAGGAAATGCCATCTGTTGCATTAATCGTCACACTGCCTGTCGTTCCCTGTCCAATGCTAATAGCATCCACTACAGCGCCATTGGTAAGGGAAAGTGTTCCAGTATTAATACTGATATTTCCGGCATTCCCTGTGCTTTGCTGTCGTACCACGCTCACAATACCACTGGCAAAACCATTACTAGCGCCATCAAACGAGACAGTATCTCGAGCATTGATATTCACATTGCCTGCATTTCCCTGTCCAAAAGTAAAGGTATTAACTTCACTGGCATTCATAATTGAGAGTGAGCCAGTGGTGATATTGATGTTATTACCATTAGCTGTGGCATTACTCAAAACACGACTTTCAATCTGGCTTGATTGTCCCAGTGTGATTGTCTCTGTGGCATTGACAGTAATATCTCCCGCCCTCAAGCTAGGCGTGTCGGAAGACTGACTAATCTCAGCCGTCAGGCTACTGTATTGCAAATCTAGATTGCGAGCATTAATAGCGATACTGCCGCTACCACCACCACTTACATCTATATTGGAAGAATTTTTTAGAGACACCGAAGCACGCTCTACACCATCGGGAAAAATCAAACTATGATCACTATTTATGCTCACTGTTCCTGCTGCCGTCAAACCGCCTAACTCCACTAGCCCCCCCTGAGCCTGCAACACGCCACCATCTAAACTGACATTGCCACCGACTAAAGCTAAAGTCTTTCCTGGATCCACTGCAAGAGTTGGGTTTTCAGGACTAGATGTGCCATTTATTCCCTGAGGTTGACCAAAACCGTTTACCGTAATACTTCCTGGATTATCGCGAAATCGCAACCCAATGGGAATATTTAGCGAGACATTGCCATTAGCTTGCACGTTAATGTTGCCTGCATTCCCTTGGCCACGGGTGCCAGCACTTAATTGTGCATCATTGGCAACAGAAAACGACCCGGCTTGGATGTTGATGTTGCCACCACGCCCCTTGCTACCTAAGCCGAGACTAGTAAACACACCACTGTTAGTATCAGAGATAGCAAATACGCCACGAACATTGATGTTGACATCGCCACCAATACCTTGCCCATCTGGAACTGTGACAGTGCCATTACGGCTAAAGGTATTGAGTTCGCCCCCATTGGTCAAGAACAGTGAGCCTGCATTGATATTGATGCTGCCACCATTGCCCACAGATCCTGCTTCTACGCTACTGAAGGCACCACTGGGGTTTCCATTGCTATTTGTGCCATCAAAGGAGACGCGATCTCTTGCATTGATAATTACATTTCCTGCATCTCCTTGTCCCAGAGTACTAGGACTTAGTTGTGCACCATTGGTTAGTGAGAGTTCTCCAGTAGTAATGCGGATATCTCCTCCCTTGCCGTTACCAGTCTGTTCTACTCTGCTTCGGATCGCAGTGTTATTTCCATCCAACAAGATGCGCTCACCCGCAGTAATATCTATTCTGCCTGCATTCCCAACGCCAAAGGTGCTGGCAACCAATCGTGCATCTTTTGCCAAAGATAACGACCCAGCTTGAATGATAATATTGCCACCACGCCCCTTACTACCTGAGCCGAGACTAGTAAACACACCACTATTATCAGAGATAGCAAATACGCCACGAACATTGATGTTGACATCGCCACCAATACCTTGCCCATCTGAAACTGTGACAGTGCCATTACGGATCAGGGTATTGAGTTCGCCCCCATTGGTCAAGGACAGTGAGCCTGCATTGATATTAATGCTGCTACCATTGCCTACGGCTCCTGCTTCTACGCTACTGAAAGCAGCACTGGGGTTTCCATTGCTACTTGTGCCATCAAAGGAGACGCGATCTCTTGCATTGATAATCACACTTCCTGCATCTCCCTGTACCCGAGTGCTGGCCAACAGCTGTGCACCATGGGTCAAGGAAAGCGACCCAGTCATAATGGAAATGTTTCCACTGTTCCCCTGTCCAGAATTACTGGTATCCAACTGAGTGCCATTGGTTAAAGACAGTGTTCCAGCGTTAATAATGATGTTTCCACTATTAGCAGTAGTTCCCGAGTTGACATTGTTCTCAATTCTGCTTTGGTCTATTGTTGTTTCGCCAGTAGAATTGAGCGTAATATCTCCGGCTCGGTAGTTAACTTCTCCCAAACCTCCAGCGATACCAGCCGTCAGTAAACTCTGCCCATCAATCGCTACTTTTCGAGCATTAATGTTAATACTTCCACTACTAGCATTAGTTATAACATTGATTCCAGCTTGATTTGTGAGAGCTACATCACCTCTGGCTACACTATCTGGAAAACTTAAACTATTATCATTATTTATGCCCACCGTTCCTGCTGCCGTCAAACCGCCTAACTCTACTCGCCCCCCTGGAGCCTGCAAAACACCACCATCTAAACGTACATTGCCACCTACAAAGGCTAAGGTGTTTCCCGCAGGTACTTCAAGAGTTGGATTTGGAAAACTATCAGATGCACCAATCAAGTTACCATTTTGATCGAAACCCTCGTGACCAAAACCGTTGACTGTAATACTTCCTGGATTATCTCGAAATCGCAATCCAATGGGAATATTTACGGTTAACAACGATGGTGCTTGCGGATTGGTGGCGCTAAACTCAAAGCCATTGTTAAATATGAGACTACTTGCTGTACTGGCAAAAAATGAACCACGCACATCTAAACTGGCATTTTGTCCAAAGACAATTCCGTTGGGATTGATGAAGAATAGATTAGCGTTGCCTAAGACTCCTAGTCTACCTAAAATATTTGAGGCATTACTTCCTGTCACCCTAGTCAAAATGTTATCAACTCCAGTCGGATTGGAGAAATAAGCTCCTCTTCCTGCACCAACATTAAATTCCTGAAAACTGTGGAAGAGATTACCCCCGCGTCTGGCACCACCATCAATGCGATCGCTCGGAATACCTCGGATTGTGAGATTGCGATTCACAACAGAATTTTCAGCCCCCAGAGTGTTATCTGGAGTGATTTGTGCTTTAACACTAGTGATAGGAGCAAGACTACCCAAAGTAGTGAGAGGAAAAGTGATTAAAAAGAGCTTCTGCCAAACCTGTTTCATAACAAATCCCTAATTTAAAATTAAAATAGATTTTTCTCTGAGAACATTTGCACTTGACGTATTCCACCTAGATGGATGGTTCTAATACCAATTCCTTAAAACTTCGTGACACATCAAATATCCTGTAAGGGCAAGGGCGAACATGTCTTTTAAGGCAAGGGCGAACAGCCCTTCGGGTGACGCTCGAAGACTCGCTAACGCAGTCCCCTACGGAGGGAAACCCTCCTGCTTTCTCTGTCTCACCGTTCGCCCCTACGCCTTGGGGTGACATCAATCACCAACGCCTAAAAAGGACTGTAATTCACGGAAAAATATAAACCCTGCTCTTGCAAAGTTCTATCCCTCGACACCACATCAATCACTGGATAACCGTAGCCAATACGGGCATTCAATTTGTCAGCCATTTGCCATAGCAAACCCAAGCCGATACCAAGCAAACTATTGGGACTTGGATTGCGATAACCCGAACTATTCCATCCCACACCAAAATCAATAAACGGCGTCACTTGCAGAACACCTTTGACATCTGCTACCCGTAGAATCGGTAGTCGAAATTCTGCTGAAGCAAAAAAACCGTTATCAGTCAAATACTGATCCTGCCGATAACCCCGAACACTGAGAGGCCCTCCTACGCTAAATTGTTCTAAAGGGACAAGCGCTCTTGTGGAGACTTGTAGATCGGAACGCAACACCAGTAAAGTATCTGGTGCAAAAAGGCGCACGTACTGTCCTTGTCCCCGCCACGAGAAAAACCGACTATCAGGAGCTCTGCTATTAACAGTGGCATCAAAAAATCCCACGCCTAAACTAAATTGGGAACGCAAAGCCAGAACTTCTTGCTGACTCCGTTGTGTATAATCCTGAAAAAATCGCCCTACTGACAAACGAGTTTCTCCTTGCGCGTCAGATCCCGGAGAAAGGGGAAAGTTCTCTCCCAAAAGTGTTGTCTGACTTTGCTCTCGCGATAAGTTAAAACCTAGTGCCAATTCCTTAGTGGGAGTTTGGATGATTGGCTGGCGGTAACTCAAATCTACATAGAATGAATCGCCCGTAATATCTATGCGATCAAAGGGTGGTTCAATCACTCTAGTATTTGAGAATCCGCCAGCCAAAGAGAGTGTCCCATTGCGAGGATTAAGTGGCACTGAGTAGCTCACATCCAAGGCATCACTGCCATCAGTGTTAGTGTATCTGGCTGTAAAATTATCACCAAAACCAAGTAAATTTCCTTCGCTCAGGCTGACACCCCGACGAAAACTACCTACACTGGGAACACGAGCATTGTCAACAAAAAATTCTGTTCTGAAGGAGTCGGCTTCTTTGACTTTAACTTCCAATACACTCTGTTCTGAACGAGAGCCAGCAGACAATTCGGCAGTAATATTTTGAATTAAAGGGTTAATTTGTAATAGTTGCAGAGCTTCTAATAACCGATTGCGATTTAAAGGTTTAGATGTGCCCAGTCCGATTCGGCTGCGGATGTAGCTTGGGCTCAGCCGTCGAGTCCCTGTCACCTTAATCTCTTCTATTCCACCTTCGACAATCTTAACTTTGACGACTGCTCCCTGTGGTGAAAAGACTTGCTCTGCTGGGATGAAAGCACCAGAACTAATGTATCCTGCATCTGTGTAAAGCTTTGTGATCACAGCTTCTACTTGCAGCAGTTTGGCAAAGGAAATTGGTTGGTTGGTAAAGTCGGCTAAAGCTTTGCTTAACTTTTTATTACTAAATACAGTGTTACCTTCAAATTCAAACCTTTTAACGATAATGCTTCCAGGAATATCCGGGCGTTGTGGAGTCGAGGGCGGTGGTGACGGAGTGATATCAAGAGGATTTTCTGGTAATGGCTGCGGAGTCGGATTTGGCTGTGGGGGTGGTGGTTGTGGTATCGGAGTAATGGGATTGGGATTTGGAAACTGAGGAGAATTGGGAACTTGAGATAGAATGAGACTTGATGCTGTATCGTTTTGATTAAAAGTCAGAATTTGAAATTCTTCTGAAGGAGGTATTTTTGAACTGAGATTTGATACTGTACTGTTATGATTAGAAGTCAGAATCTGAAATTCTTCTATAGGAGGTGTTTTTGGACTGAGACGCTCATTAGATAAAGTTCGAGCTGTGGCTTTATCAGCGCCAGAGATTAACACGTTGAGGATTAATGAAACAGCTAGATAGAGTCCCGAAAACCCAGGTCGGCTGCCCTCGTTCATGGTAGTATGCGTTCCTGTCTAAAAGGTTATATTGCGAAAAGCAAGCGCTCTATCGCTGTGGTTCACCAAGTTACTGATAATTAATTTAACTTCACAAGATAGATGTACTATATATTGTTGAGGTGAAAGATATAATAGTAATAAAATTTAACTTAACTGCAATTTGAAACTTATCTTACTTTTTTATACATTATATAGTTAGTATAATTATGTATCAAAAATACAGTGTTATCTGCAAATTTATAAGCTACCAATTGAACATCAAAAACTAAATGATATAAAAATGACGAACCAGACTGGAGCACTACTAGGTGGGCGTTACAAAATTATTAGAGAATTAGCACGAGGTGGCTTTGGGATCACTTATCTTGCTGAAGATACTCAGTCCTCGTCATCTAATTCTGCGTGCGTGCTTAAAAAATTAGATCCTCAGAGTGCTGATATTACGACAGCGAAGAATCTATTTCTTAGAGAAGTTCATATCCTGTACTTTTTGCAACAAAATCAACAAATTCCTAAATACTTTAATTATTTTGAAGAAGGGCAGAATTATTATTTAGTTCAAGAATATATAAAAGGTAAATCTTTAGATAAGTTACTTACTAACCAATGGGCACAAATAAAAGTTATTTATTTTTTACAAGAAATCTTGTTAATTTTAAAATATCTCCATCAAATAAATGTTATACATCGTGACATCAAACCATCAAATGTCATGTTAAGAGATGAGGATGAAAAATTTGTCTTGATTGACTTTGGTGCAGTCAAACAATTAGACCAGAGATATTCATCTTCCCAATCGCCGCAACATGTCCCCCCGACTAAGATTGGAACTTATGGATATGCACCTTCAGAACAGATGGCAGGAAGACCAGGTATTAACAGTGACATTTATAGCTTGGGTATTACAGCAATCCAACTTTTAACAGGAATATATCCAACAAATTTAAAGCGAGATGAACAAGATAACGTTATTTTTCCTAAAGATATTAATGTTGACAGTTCATTGGCAAAGATTTTAAGAAAAATGGTGCACACTGAACCTGAAGAACGCTACCAATTTGTAGACCAAGTGCTGGAAAATATGAATGAGATTATTGTAAGGTTTCATGATAATGCAAGGAACAAAGCAAGAACTCGATTTCAGACAACACAAGTTCCTGACAGAAGAATATCACTTAGGCTTTGGCACATTCCATTATTAGTGGTAGCACTGACTGCTATTTTATTTGGCGCTATAGAACTGATCCATCCATTTCTGCGACCATTATATTATTTGTCTCAAGGCAATCATTTTCTTGATATACGTCAACCAGAAAAGGCTCTTGAAGAATTTCAGAACCTGATAGAATTGCAACCAAGCTCTGCTGACGCTTGGAAAGGAAGAGGCAATGCTCTATTTAGCTTGGGACGCGATCTGGGAGCTTTAGAATCTTACAATCATGCACTGTCTCTTCAACCTAACGATGTAAAAACCTTAAATAATAAAGGTCAAACCTTTTATAAGCTGCGGAGATACAAAGAGGCGTTGGAAACTAATGAAAAGGTACTTGAACTTAATCCAGATAATGCCGAAGCGTGGAGTGGGAAAGGCTTAGCTCATTTAGGGATGCAGCAGTTTCAACAAGCAACAGAGTCGTTTGAAAAATTGAGGCAAATCAGCAGACCCGATCAACCAGGAATTTGGTATCAAATAGGTTTAGCAAGGGAACAGTTAGAAGGTCCACAAGCTGCAAAAAAATACTATGAAGAAGCTCTACCTGTTTATGATAATTTTGTAGAAAGGCAACCGAACGACCCAATTGCTTGGACTGACAGAGGGAATATCTTGCTAAAGTTGAATCGTCCACAAAATGCGATCGCATCTTATAGTAAGGCACTCGAAATTGACGGTAACTTTTATGTAGCTTTACTTGGCAAAGGTAATGCGCTAATTACTCTAGGAAAACGGCAAGAAGCCCTCTTAGCTTTTAATCAAGCTAGTAAAGTCCGTCCTGAAGATTCTCTAATTTGGTACAATCGAGGAGTTTTACTGGCAAAAGACTTTCAGGACAACGAGGAAGCCTTAAAATCCTTTGATAAAGCGGTTAAACAAAGAGATGACTTCTATCCAGCTTGGTTAAACAAAGGAACAGCACTGTTAGAGCTAAAACGTTACGATGAAGCGCTGGTTGCTTTCGACAAAGCCAAAAGTCTTAACCCGAAAGATGCTGCTGTTTGGGCTAGTCAAGGGTTTGCTTTAGAGCAATTAGGAAGAAATAAACAAGCTTGTGATTCTTATAAAAAAGCTAGTGCATTGGGAATGTCCCCCGAAGAGTTAGAAACTGCCAAAGTCTGCAAAGAATGAAGCGTAAAGGTCGTTATTTGTTCTTTGTTATTCGTCATTAGTAGGGTTTTCAAGCCACTTTACGTTTTTTAACATAGTTTTGTTTATTCTCGCCAACTTACTCAGCAATCCTAAATCATTCAGAAAATTCTCTATTCTCTCATTTTTTGACTTTTGACAAAAGCCAAGCGGTACTATAGCGGTTCTCGTTTTAGTCACATACGCCCATGCCCTCACCCCGCCCTGACGGGCACCCCTCTCCCAATCTTGAGAGAGGGGCTTTCAAATAGAGGGCGAGAGTGTATGGGGTTTAACTGAGAATGGCTATAATCACTTTGAATCCAATTTCGGACAGCATAAATCACAGTATTTTCGTTTTGAGTTTGGCGCTGTTGCAAAAATTGATTAATCACTTGTGCAGATATCTTGGGAAAGGGGTGACTTCCTTGGGGTAGATGAGATAGTATAATATAAAGAGGATACTACGCTTCAGACAAAACAATAATCCGGTCAAGCTGCCTAAAAGTGATGGAATTGGATTTAGCTGGGTTGATTGCAACTCCGTAAGCTAGATTCATATCCTGATCTGCTGCTTGTCTTCGATAGCCTATAGCAACTTCACTCCGGCGTTGCGCTGCTTCAACAACTGTGTAGAAATTAACACTCTGGTCCAGAACGACGTAATCTTCTGCTGGTTTGAGATACAGTTCCGAACCTTCTGAATCGAGGAGATCGGCAATCACGGGGCTAAGGAACTTATTCTCAGCAATCTGGCTCAACATGAGGCTAGTTAGTTGATCGCCCACAATAAAATCATCGACCTGAGCAATCTGAGCCAGAGCTTGGTTGCGAACGTCCATGATTTGACTGGTGATCGAAAAACTGAGCGACTTTTGTTTGGCAATATCTCGTAAATGTAGCAGGGTCATTAGGACAATAGCATCTGCCTGTTCAAGCTCAACAGAGTTGGTGTAAGACAACAAAATCACATGGCTGATTTTCTCAGTCCCCAAACTATCCAAAACTTGTCGATCTGTGGAGTCTCCCAATTTAACGACAACTTCCAGGTTTTTGAATTCAATTTGGGTGGCGTCGATCGCATCGTCCTGAGCGACAATAGTGACAACAGACCCAGGCGGAACGTAACTGTCACGCTCACGTATCAGCATCGTTCCCCAACGTTCCCTTCGACATCAAATTGTCGAACCAATACCGCAGGCGATTGAGCGGGGATGCTTTCTGCATGATTTAATTATCTCGAAATTTCTACTTATTCTAAATTCTAATTAAGAAACTGCATTTCCAAAGCTGTTTACAAAGAATTAACGAATGCAGACCTCATCCTACTATGCGTACTGTGGTACTTGCGCTATCCTCCCTCGAGATCATCTGAGTCAGTAAGTTTAATCCTCAGCATGTTCCCTTGACAACTCTATCTGGTTAATTGGCAACTTTTCAATTTCGCGGTATTCTACGAGCTTTCTAACTTTGAGAGATTTTCCTGGTATTAAGGTAGCAAAATATACTTAAAAAATACCTTAGACACAGGACAAGTTTTTACCCCAAATGTAGCAATTACACTCCCATATTTGCTGCCATTGGGCGCGAAGCGCGTTTTTTCGGTTAGCAACTAAATAATTCCGGCTCAACGTGAAAAAACTCTCCTAAAGCTTTAGCTTCAACGAGGCTAATCTCTCGCTTACCACTAACAACTTCGGATACAACCTCACTCGAACCGAGAATCTCCTCCAAATCTGCTTGCTTCAAATCACGAGCTTCCATCAAATGAAGTAACATTGAGTGCGGTGTTGAATCACCCATTGGGTATTTCTCATCTTCATATTTTTCGATCAGAGCGAGCAAAAGGTCAAACAAAGCTGATTCTTCACCTGTTCTATTTTCTCGATGTGCCAGTTCCTCAGCTAGTGCTATGGCTTGCTCATTTTCTTCATCAGTCTTAATTACCTTCGGTTTATACTGAGCCAAAAGACTGGCATAAGTTTCAGGGTTAAAAGTAAGGGTCATTTTTCCACTTATCTTTGTCGTATTCTGCGTGAGTTAAAATATATTTTACAAAAATTGTCTCGTCGCTGTAGACAATATCTACAATTAAGCGATATCTATTACCTTTGATATTAAAAATTGTAAAATTTCCTACTGCCTCAGCCGTTGGATATATCTTTTGAACCTCTGTCAAGTTTGCCCATTTCGCTTTACTAGCAGCTTTATACCAATTATCTAAAGCGTCGTAAGAATCAGCGTGTTTTTTGCCAAATTCCCGAAGCATTTTCCGACTAATGATCCGCATTTAACTTTATTATTTATTCGATAACTATACTCTCAATTAGGGAAGCATTTTGTCAACGGTATCCGAGATTATCTATGCCGACAGCTATATTGCCAAACATCCTCTTCTGGTTCTTTCTCTTTAATGCCATTTCAATTAAAGTAAGTGTTTTTGACATGGCGAAAGAAAACTTCTGTACGTTGCGTTCTGTACTTTTCCTCCACTGAGGTAGAGGGTGCGACAAATTCTGGCGACAAAATGGGTCTGTCTTTTGTGGGTGCTGGCAGCGATTGCTTGTTCACCTTACCACTAGGAGTCAGGGGTAGAGCATCCACAAAAGACAAAAGCCCTTGGCACTTTTATGTGGAGCAAAAACATAAAAAGCTATTTGACTCATGTTTTTTCAATCATTTACGAAAATTCGTCCTATTTTGAATGAAAAATCAATATTTAGATAGAGTTTTAAGCTATTTATCTGTATCAAGAGCTACAAAATTAGATGTGCTTACCCTAGGTTTTACCGGGTTAAATAGCATCCGCTGTTTAAAATCATATAACTTATATTTAACTCAAGGGTAAACATTGCTCCGGGGAACTGTTACTGCTTCATCAAGGCGACAATAATTCCCAGTAGCTCATTTATAGGTGTTAAATAACGTTCATTAAGGTCAACTTTTACAAGCTGAGTTTTATCTATTGAAAGAAATCTCCATACTTGTCCCGTTGTTACAGTACCATAGACAGTTGTGATATTTTCTTCGTGATTTTTTTGATTGATTATTTGTGCTGCAAACATTTCGGCGATACACTGTGCAAGTCCATCATTAATATTCTCATTTTTTGCTTTTACAATAACTACTACAGGTGCTTTAATCACTAGTTTATCTGGATTGCGAGTGAGAATAAAATCACAAAATCCTGTTAATCCTCTGCTTGCGTCCACATTAAAATTACGTCCCGAAAATAAACTCACCTGAGAATTAAGGAACGCAATTTCACTTAGAATTGGAGCAATTATATATTCCGAGCGTGCTTTTTCTGTATTGATAGCAGTTGCTAGAGGTACGAATCTTTTCAATGCTTCAATAAGAAATAAGCTCGGTTCAATCGGTTCGGAAGCTATTAAATTTTGCACTGATTCAATGATTGTAATCCCCAAAGAGTTTAGGCTATCTAAGTCTTTAAAATCACTATAGGACATTGCGCATAACCCAAAAATTTTTCAGTTGAATCTATTTTAAGGCGTGCATAGAGCGAAAAGAAATATCTTATACTAATTCTCCACTCATAAGGCAACAGATGAAGAATGCCAAGAATTAAGTTTTCTCATTGACAGAGAAAATAACATCATCCCGCATTTATGCAACGCCTAAGATTGCTATAACAAAGAAAGTTGCGTTGTTGGTTGGTTGACAACATAAGCAACTGGCTTGTTGATTTTCCTCACCTTACCATCTGTCACGGCTCTGTTTAACCAATCTTGCATTTGCACTAATCTCACATCCAAACATTCAGCAAGAGATTTTGCGTCCTTGGGTTGCTGTAATTGATTGAGGATAAAGGGTAAAACAGCTTCATAAATATCTTTTGGACTAAGATCTGAGGCAGCTTCTTGAAGTATAGTTTTCACATCAGCTTCTACTAATTCAACCTGAGATGCAACTTTTACCAAAAGTTCTTTTAGAGAATCATTCCAGGGTTCATCGGGAAAAGGTTTTGCTCCCCTATCGTACAATTCTCGATTACCTCCGGATAAAGTAGGATGAATTCGCACAAAAATTGGCACATCCTTGAACCGAGAGAGAACCTCCATTGCACCCGCCCAAGTACCACCCTTACCAGCAGTGGAACTGACGACAAGGGCATAATCTGCGAGAGTATAAATATACTTGTTTCGCCCCATTGCATTCCCAGTATTGAAACCTGCATCAGGATCGTAACTGGAAGTCAAGATAAGTCTGCCTTCTTTGATGCTTTCACGATACTTGCTGTTGACACCCGCTTTAGTTAAACTATCCGCTAGCACAGCGATCGCTGTTCCTCCAGCATCCAACACACCCAACATTGCGGCTTGATCTACCCCACGCGCCCCACCAGATATAACCTGTATTCCTTGTACAGCAGAAATTTCTGCAACTCTTTTAGTGTAGCCTAGTTCCTCTTCACCAACATCACGAGAACCAACAATTGCCAATCCCCCCATTGATAACAGTTCAATATTGCCAACTCCGTAGAGAATTGCAGGTGCTAAATGTCTTAGTTGCTGCTTAAGACGCTTGGGATAGTTGATGTCACTTCGTCCCAACACCCACAGTCCCTGATTCGTCCACTTCTCGACTGCTAAACTCAGCATTGCACCTCGTTTTAACAAAGCTGAGAGTCTGTCTAGGTTAATATTAGCAGTTATTTTTTGGAAATGTTCTTTTGCTGTCGGTTCGAGTAAATCTGCTGGGCGCATCTGGTTTTCCCGCAACCACTCAGCTACAGAATTATATTCACTTAAAGTTAAAGGTTGTGGTTCAATTTGACGATTCTGCCCAAAGCTGGCACACAACAGCAAAATTGCTTGCGTATCTGGTGGCAGCACATGAGTTATAGCGGCATTTATCATCTGTCAAACACACCTTTTCTTACACTCTTGACTCTCCCCGAGCTTTAGCTACGGGGATTCTTTTGAATTAGGATTAAACTTCGTTTTCCTCTGTGGACTGAAGTCGCACAGTTTCCAACGAATCGAACTCTTTCCGATGAGATATTTTATCTATTGTGGCAGGTCTATCAGGATTAAAATGAATTAAGTGCCAATGCCACGGGAAAAACCAACCCACTGCCACCACGACGCAAAAGTGCGGCAATAACAGTAAAAGTCCAACGAGAATCAACAATATCGTCAACTAAGAAAACAGCACCACTCATTCCTTCCCAGTTGGCGATTGCCCAAGGGGCACAAGCATTGCTGATCGCAAAGGCATCATCCAAGTTATGAGCTTGTTGGTAACTATTACTCATGTTTTTCTGTAACTGAGTTTGGCGAGTTTTCTGTACAACTGGCATAAAAGGTAAGCCTAATTTTTCAGCCAGCCGTTGGGCGAAATTTGGCACAAGTTCGCGACGGTTTAATGAAGGAACACAAGTTACCCAAGTAGGCACAGGCTGTAATTGCCAACGTTGAATCATGTCAAAAGCACCTTGCACCAGTGTATCGTCGAAATAGTTATCTTTATATTTTCCCTGCTTGACTAATTCACCCCAACCTGCATCACCCCATAAAGACAACGCCCTTCCCTCCTCTGCTTTTAAATTATCTTTAATTTTTCCAGAAAAGCCATAAATCGGTAATGCTTGTGCAGTCCACATTTTGCGCGGTTCAATAATTTGATCGCTTCGACGTAAATACTGAATTGCTTGATTAACAAGTTCAATAGAGTAGGTTTCTGGTAATAAAGGGTTACCCAAACACACAGCACATTTGCCGCAAGCTGTTGGATATGGATCATCTAATTCTGTCGCTAGAAAAGTCATCAGACATTGTTGACTTTGCATGTATTCCAACATCCGTGCTTGTTCTTGGTAGCGGATTTGTGTTAATTTTTCAATTTTATCTGTATCAGGTTGATAAAATACTGGAGTCGTATACCATTTTGAATTTTGCTTAGTTATAGGTGCAGGAGATTCTAGCGACAGCAGTTTCAAAACCTTATCAATTTGCCCTTTTGAAAGATTGAGTTGCTGTTCCATCTGCGGAGTAGACAAACCGTTTTCAGCTTGGTTGAGGACGTTTAAAACTTGCTGTGTATGGATTTCTGGAGGAAAGGCTGTACGGATGAAGTAGTTGGTAATTTCCGAGTCTTCATCACCGCTGAGAAGAATTCCATAAGCTTTTTCTACTGCTCTCCCTGCACGTCCGACTTGTTGATAATAGTGTACAACAGAACCTGGGCGTTGGTAATGAATGACAAAACCTAAATCCGGTTTATCGAAACCCATACCTAAAGCCGTCGTTGCTACCAATGCTTTGATTTCATTTTTGAGAAGTTGCTCTTCTAATGTTTCACGCACATTGCTTTCTAACTCGCTGTGGTATGCTTGAGCATCAATATCTTGAGTTTTTAACCAGTCGGCAACTCGTTCGGCATCCTTAACGGTTAATGTATAAATAATACCACTTCCAGGTAACTGAGGCAGATGTTGAGCTAACCATGCCATTCGTGCTGCTGGATTGGGGATAGTTATATTTTGCAGATGCAAACTTTCTCTGGTTAAAGTACCTCTTGATATACGCAGATTAGCTCCCAACTGAGCGATTATATCATTCACCACTCGATTATTAGCTGTAGCGGTTGTGGCAAGGACTGGAATGTTTTGCGGCAGTGCTTGTAAAATCCTGACAATCCGCCGATAATCAGGGCGAAAATCATGCCCCCAGTCGGAAATACAATGAGCTTCATCAACAACAAATAGACCGATTTTTTGAGAAACTGGTAAAAGAACTTTTTCTCGAAATTCATCGTTAGCAAGTCTTTCAGGGGAAATAAGCAGGATATCTACAACTCCAGCTAGCAACTGTGTTTGTATAGGTTCCCACTCATCTGTATTGCTAGAGTTAATTGTAGCTGCTTTGACACCAATACGTTGCGCTGCTGCAATTTGATTTCGCATCAGCGCAAGTAGTGGTGAAATTAAAAGAGTAAAACCAGTA
Source organism: uncultured Scytonema sp. (assembly GCA_937873135.1). Lineage (GTDB taxonomy): Bacteria > Cyanobacteriota > Cyanobacteriia > Cyanobacteriales > Nostocaceae > Rhizonema. The sequence goes on from CALMVQ010000152.1 coordinate 14,959, forward strand.
CCGCGATCGCGCAACAAGCGAGTTGCTAAAAAGTAGACGAGACTTTTCCCCCAACCAGTGCGTTGAACCACGAGTAAGTGCGATCGCTTCTGGAGTATCTCTTCAATAGCTTCCCATTGCCCAGCACGAAAGTTAGCTGTTGGATTATCAAGTGCTTTACGCAGCAGTGATAATGCTTGTATTTTTGTTGCCATATATACTCAGTGTCTAGTTATCATTTCTGTTTTAGCAAAGACTACTAGTTGTCTGGCAACCCTTTCCTCATATCACTGTCCAAAGCAGCTAATAGGAGTAGCGCCCGAAATATTGGAAGTGGCATTAGGCACATAAGAGACGAGGATGACTTCGCCCTTATCGTTGAACACCCAGGCAGTGGCAGGTACAATTTCCACTGTTTTTTGTTTTAAATGTGCTTGATTCGGTTTCTGTGAGCGATATTGCTGCTGTATTGTAGCCGGAAGTCGAGTATCTGACCATACAACATCACTGGTAAGTGGTTCATCCGGACTGGGAGGTAAGCCGCCTCGTCCGGTAACGACAAAGGTATTCCCGTTTGTTCTATCTCCAACAGCTCCACAGCCATTTGCAATTAGTCGTGAAGTATCAACTGCATATTTGGGCAGTTCCACTAATCCCAGACTGGGATCGATTTGGGGGGTATTAATAGTCACTTGACCGCTTAAAGGTGGATTTTCTTGGGAGATGGCCGTGATATCATTTGTGGGTAGAAAAATTGGGTTTAAAGGGAGATGAGGATTGATCTGCTTTAAACGACTCTCAAGTTCTTGCCGACTAAGAGGTGTGAGAAAAAAGATGCCATTCGCCTTGATGTCGATTTTCCCTCCACTATCACTGAAAGCATTGGCAGTGATGTCGCTATTTTCTCCAGGAACGCTAACGATAAAACCATTAGGGGTATTGATAGTGATGTTACCACCGATGACCCAGGCGAACAATTTGATATAAGTGCAGAAAATCTCGTGGAACCAAAACATTACACTGCTTTGAGACGAGCGTATAACGCAATAGTACAAGTAATTAAAACAGAAACACTGGAGGATTTTGATTTAGCTGTTAAAGCCTTGGAAAAATTAAAAGATTATAACAAAGTGTCATATGACCCTAGCAAGTGGAGCAGAAAGACTGACAACAAGTGGTATGTAATAAAAAAGAAGTAACTAAATTCTGTAATTTAAGTGCGTTAGCTACAGCGTAACGCCCCAACCCAACTCCAATCGAAGCGATCACCCACTCTCAAAACCCCATCCACCCCAGTTCTCACCCATTGCCACCAGCATTTTAGGTAAGTCTGAAACCTTTACTGGATAAGAGCTGCTAGACAAACTCCCTACCGATTGAAATTAAAGCCCAAGCCTTAGTCAGAAGCCCCTCAAGTAGGTGTAGGGGCTTTCGGCATATCCACTCACTTACACCATTCCCAAAGTAAACGCCCGTTGCCGCTCATCGTAGAGGGGCAGAAGTGCGATCACCAACTGCCTCATCTGCCCTACTTGTGATTAAGCACTTTCTCCCTACACTCTTTAATCCTCACAATTGGCACTAGGAAGCAGTTACAGCCCTTATTTTCCTCTTCCCCTCAGTTTTCGTGCGGCTTGTGCTGTCTTCAATGAAATTTGATGCATAACGTTTTTATCTTAAGAGGGTATAAAGTATTTCCCGACTTTTACTGAAGAGAATTATGTTTAGAAGAATCCCTTTTCCCATAAATAAAACCCCACAAGGTAAGCCGTGAGGTGATTTTTGTTTATGTAGGTCGTGTCAGCCGTGCAACAACTGCAACAAGCTTATCAGTTTTAATCTATGTATACCGCAAAACATTTTTAAGAGGAAATAAAGGGTTTTGTTGTGTATATTCATACTTTGAGTCAGTAGTGCGACTTGTCCTGTTATCGCACTCTGACTCAACTGCAACTGCTACTAATCCCTCGAAACTCTTTCTTTATCACTCCCGGTTCGCCCACTTTAAAAGGAGTTTGGCAAAAGAAGTAGATCGAAAGAGGTATTGCCAAAAATGATTAAATGTGTAATTGGGATTATGGCAACTGAACCCCATACCTGATAGGTTAAGGTGAGCAGGCTTTTGTCAATAAGTAATTTTACTCAAGAATTAGACAAAAACTAAGTCGAAAACATAATTTTTGTGGGAGCGATGTGGAAGCCGCCGCGATGCGATCGCCTATTATTTGTACTCGTCGTTGAGTTTTGCGAAGAATTCACAGTATGATTTTTTATACGCTATTTTTCATATGTTTTCAGTAAAATCACAAATTGACAAACACGGTTTTAATTTAACCTGTCAGGAATGACTGAATTTATAATTACAAACGAACGAGTCGATGATATACCCATACTTGTGACGCAAATGGAACAAATGGGTATACAAAAGCTAATTGATCAGCACTTTCCCGCCCATGGAAATTGGCAAGGTAAGAGCTTGGGAGAGATAGTGATAATATTATTGCGAAAATAAAAGCCCAAAAAGCTTATGGTGCCGTTGCTTGAACGCTACCTATCTACCCCTTATTGAGAAGGTGCAAGATCTGTTTTACGCCTGAGTAGCCTTTCTTCTAACTCCAATCAAAGTGGGCGAACCGGGAGTGATTAGGTTTGTACTGAGATTTTCCTGTCAAGTAATTCTCGGCGGATTGAGCGTTGATCGCCAATGCGGAAAATTTCAGTCTGCTGATCTCTGACAAGGTTGCACTTCTCTAAGAGGTTATTGATAAATGTCTTTTGAAATCAGGAAATGGGGGAAGTTTTAGGTATAGGAAATTCTTTTAAATATAGTTCTGTTGCTTCTTTAAGATGAGCGATCGCTCCTTCGATAGTCTCTGCCTAGTTAGCAGTTCCGACTTCAGGACATTCAGCGACATACACATCGTCTTTCAAATAAACAATCGCTGTAAAAGTCTGAGACGTTTTTCGGTAATACTAACTGATTAGTGCAAGCTAGCCTGATTTTGAAGGAAAAATAAGCATAAGACCTCTGTGGCTTAGTGCTTGTTGAGTCACGGACCCACACCCAACGTGTAAGCTGTTAATCACAGAGAAATTTGCCGTACCTTAGTCGTTCATTTGCAGGTAGCAGGAGTAGACTCAGAACGGCTATATGTATTATTAGGCACATTTGAGATGAGAACAACTTCGCCCTTATCGTTTAACACCCAGCCAGTTGCAGGGACAATTTCCACTGTTTTTTGTTTTAAATGCGGTTGATTCTGTTTCTTTGAGCGATATTGCTGCTGTATTGTAGCTGGAATGCGAGTATCTGACCACACAACATCACTGCTAAGTGGTTCATTAGGACTGGGCGGTAAGCCGCCGCGTCTGGTATCCACGAAAGTATTCCCGTTTATTCCATCTCCAGCAGTGCAGGCTCGCGTAATTTGCCTTGAAGCATCCACTCTCTGTGCTGGTAAAGAAATTAACCCGCGACTTGGATCGATTTCCGGTGTGTTAATTTGTATCCTACCATTTATCCCTAGCTCAGAAGTAGCGGTAATGTCATTAGTTTGAGGCGTTTGTTGTTCGCGTGGCTGGATACCAAATATGCCTTGCGTTGTGATGCTAACATTACCTCCGCGACCATTGAAAGCATTAGCAGTGATATCACTATTTTCATTTGGGACAGCAACAATCAATTTGGAGTTGATATTAATATTGCCACCCGCAACATCCGCACCGACTCTTGAGGTGTCTGCAGTGGTGGTTATCTGACTGTTGTTGCGTAACAGCAATAAGTCTAAGCCCTGAAGTCTAATATTACCGCCTTGACCCGAGCTGGTTTGCGCTGAGAGTTTTCCTCCATCCAGACGAAGGGCGCGGGCTGTAAGCTGAAGTTCACCCGCATTTCCTGACCCTATACCACCCACAGTTACTTGAGATCCTCTTTCAACAATTAATAGTCCTGTATTGATTGTCAAGGGACCCGCATCTCCACTACCCCGAGTCCTAGCAAGTAAGCCAGTATCTTGACCATTTGGTCCTGTGCCGCTGAGTTTTACAAAATCCCTGGCATGTACTGTTAAATCTCCCCCCTTGCCCTGGCTACCTATATATGTACCTGTTGATACCTGCGCTCCATTCTCTACAGTCAACGAATTCGTGTCAATCGTTAAGGAACCCGCATCTCCGTTACCTTGAGTTTGAGCAAATAAGCCGCTAGATAACTTACTAATTTCAGATATTCCACTAAGTTTGACAGAATCTGAGGCAGTCACATTCAGCGTTCCCCCACGACCTTGGCTACCTATGTCAGTGCTAGCTGATACGTTTGCCCCATCTTGGACAATTAAATTCCTGGTGTTAATAGTCAAGTTGCCTGCCATACCCTCACCAGAAGTACGAACTAGTAAACTACTGGGATTACCATCTGCATTAGTGCCAACCACTCGTGCAGAGTCAGATGCAGTCACCGTTAAACTTCCCCCAAATCCCTTACCAAAAGTAGAAGTTGTGACTTGTGAGCCATCTTTAATAGTTAGCTGCTCCGCACCGATATAGATTCCTCTGCCGTTTAGACTTCCGTAAGTGTCCGCCATAAGTTGCGAAACATCAGTGAGTGTGACAAGTCTTCCCTGCACCTGAATATTACCGCTACCCTCGTCACTGACATCGAGGAGAGCTCCATTGCTGAGTGATACATCTGCTAGCACTACGTTATTAGGAAAACTTAAGGGCTGGTTGTTACTATTAAGGTTCAATCCTATTGTTCCTGCTTCAAGTATCCCTCCTAAAGCGATCTGACCACCTGAAGCTTGTAGTACTCCGCCATCCAGGTTCACATTACCGCCCACTAATGCCAAGGTTTTACCTGGTAGTACTGCTAATCCCCCCTGCACTATTTCCCCTTGCACTATTCCCTGCACTATAATGTCTCCCGGAGTTCTTCCAAATTGCAGACCAATCGGTACACTCACTGTCAGTAAGGGTGTTGTTTGAGGATCTTTTACACTGAGCAAAGTGCCATCAGCAAACTTGATACTGCTTGCTGTACTAGCAACAAACGAACCACCTAAGCTAAGTGAGGTATTTGGTCCAAAGATGATTCCGTTAGGATTAATTAAAAATAAATTGGCATTGGAAGAAACTAGGCTGTTGTCGATTATCTGGCGAGTTCCAAGAGCCCCCAGAATCTCAGAGCGGTTACTACCCGTCACCCTTGTGATAACGTTTTGAATATTACGACTGGGAATTAAGAAATAGGCTCCTCGTTCTTTACTGACATTAAATTCCTGAAAACTATGGAATAGATTAGTGCCTCGAATTGCGCCACCTGTTAGCAGTTCTATAGGATTACCTTGGTAGTTTGGTTCTACACGAGAACTTTCATTTCCTAAAGTATGATCACGAATTATAGCGCTTTGGGCAGAAACACAATCTACAGCACCAAAGGAGAGTGTCCCACCAATCGCTAAACAACTCGCTAGCCCTAGTTGCCCTGAATAACTTTTCCCGCTTTGAGACATATCAGAATCTACATTTTACTAAAAATCAGCACCCTTTTTAAAGATACTACTACTTGCTGGTTAAGTCTAATAAGGTTCAGTTGAGGCTGAACAGTGAAAAATTGAGGCTTTGCAAAGACTTCGGATAATCGCGTCTTGACAATTATCTCAACTGAACTCTATTGGATTAGGAGCAACAAAACGCAGACTACATGATGTGTACCGTATTTACCGCAACTAATTTTCAATTGCAGGTTAATTGGGCAGCCCATATATTACTTATGGAGGAGACATCTGTAGTCTTTGTGTTGAGTTTGGGGCAAGTTGTTCCAGCCTATTGACTGTTTGTCGATCAAACTGCGCCAGCTTTTCTAATGCCTGTGCATCTTCTTGCTGTAGCTGCCGTGTTGCTTCTGGATTACTTTGTTGCAGATCCTCCAATACTCCTTGAGGAATACCACGATCCCCAGATTGCAGGTGACGACGAATTATTGGGGGAGCACATGACTGTCCTTCCAGACACCAGCTTTGTGCAAAGGCATACCCGCCACTAGAGGCGATCGCTCCACCAATTACCAAAACACCTACTAAAATATACTTCCACAATTTTAGAATCATTTTCATTTGGTTCTCCATTTGTCGTTTTACTATTTTTGCTGAATATTAGGTAGACTATGATTTGAATCTCAGTAGAATAATCCAGACGTTCATTAAAGCATTTAGCAACTATCAGTGAATTATTTATATTTCTTTATAAAGAAAGGCATAACTACCTTCAATGTAGCACTCTGCTAGGACAAGGTAGAGGGTAGCGATATAATTAGTATGAATAAAAACTAGTAGTCCGTCAAGTCACCAATCCGTCATCGTTGACTTATAGCTCCATATTAATTACAAAGAAAGGCAGAAGTACGAAGGCAGAAGGCAGAAGGTTTGAAATACTAATAAAAACTTTAGTTGTGGGTCTAAAGCCCACTTTAAAAGAAAATGTATTTCGAGACGCACAGCGCGAGAAATACGACGTCCTTATTTCAATCCCACGTTTTTAAGCGTGGGTTTCCTTCTGCCTTCTGCCCTCTGCCTTCTGCCTTCTGAATCCGATGCTAACAGATTTGATATGACTGGATGGTGATGGTACATTAGTATTATCCCATTCCTTTAACACTCTGCTTTTGATGAGCAACTGCAAAGAAAATTGGCTGGTACGGTATCTCTCTAAAGGAGCTAATCTCGCCGAAGTCCAATTAAAAAGGTTACGCGGACTACCCGAGTTACAACCTCTAGACAGCTTTTGAAGGAGTATCCTCATTTTGCCTTTCTCTCAAAAACCAACGTTTTTGTATCAGTTCTTCAAACTGTCAACCATCAACATCCTCTCAAACCTGATGGTTCCTTTTGCAGGGCTGATGGATGTCGCATTCCTGGGACATTTGGTAGAAATCCGTCATCTGGCAGGAGTGAGTTTAGCGACGGTTTTATTCAACTATATCTACTGGACGTTTGGTTTTCTCCGTATGGCTACGACTGGAATGACTGCCCAAGCGATGGGACGCGAAGACAATGAATCCGTACTGCTAATTGGGTTGCGGCATGCAGTTTTAGCACTGGGATTGGGGTTAACGATTCTAGTGTGTCAACAACCGTTGCGACTGTTGGGCTTTGCCCTCTTAAATGCCACACCAGAGGTTAAAGCCTCAGCACAAGCTTTCTACAATGCCTTAATCTGGGGTGCTCCGGCAACGCTGATCAATTTTGTACTGATCGGTTGGTTTCTGGGACGAGAACAAAGTAACAAAGTACTCCTGCTGTCAGTTGTGAGTAATGCGGCAAATGTACTGCTCGACTACACTTTCATTGTTCGATGGGGATGGGCAAGTAGAGGTGCTGGACTGGCTACGGCAGCGAGTCAGTATCTTATGCTACTGGTGGGAATTCTGCTATTTTGCCAAGAAATTCGGTTCAAGCAGGTGCAAGCGTTAGCTAGAAAACTGTTTGAACCTTCTGCTTTGAAAAATGCCTTTACGCTCAACGGTGAAATTCTCATTCGCACCTTAGCGTTGATTTCCACATTCGCGATGTTCACTAACTTGAGTGCAGCTATGGGAACTGTTGTTCTGACAACGAACGCAGTATTGATGGAAGTTGTGTCGCTGGCGGCATATCTCATCGATGGGTTGGCATTCTCGACAGAAATTTTGGCAGGGGTTTTTCGAGGCAAAGGAACGACTGAGGGATTGATGCGACTCGTGCGAGTTTCCGGAGGAACCAGCTTGATCTTGGGACTTATGTTTGCGATCGCCTTTATTATCAGTCCGCAACCACTTTTCGGACTCTTGACTAACCATACCGAAATTATCGCTCGCCTGTATCGTTATGTCCCTTGGCTGCTACCCGTTTTGGGATTTGGATCAATTGCCTACATGCTGGATGGCTACTTCCTCGGTTTGACTCAAGGTAGTACGCTTCGCCAATCTACACTGATAGCTACCCTAGTAGGCTTTATCCCAATGGCGATCACCGCGTGGTACTTCCGTAGTAATAACCTGTTATGGTTATCGCTATCTCTATTTATGGTAGCAAGAGCATTCACTCTCGGATTGCAAGTGCCAAGGACACTAAGAAAGCCCATTGCTTAAAGAATCGGCATTCAGTGCTTGCTATAGTTCTGACGATGAAGGAGAGAGTGAACTGCCCACACTGACGAAAGCTTTACAGTGTGGGCAACTGAGGTTCGTTTAAGAACTTCCTGACAATCTTAAATACTTTGTTGAATATTTGCGTAAAGATGCGGCAATTGTGGGATTTAAGAATCTATGCAACGCGGAGAGTTGACTCGCGTTGCATTTCCCAATTCAGAGTGGTGTATACAATCTGATCCAAATCGTTATATTTGGGTTCCCAGCCGAGTATTTCGCGGATTTTATCTGCATTAGCAGTGACACAGGCTGGATCTCCAGCACGCCGATCAGTTTCGAGTACAGGAAAATCCACTCCAGAAATTGCTTTTACCCGTTCGATAACTTGCCGCACACTGTAGCCTTGCCCATAGCCGCAGTTGAGAATTTGACTTTCCTGATTTTTCTCCAAGTAGCGCAAAGCATCTAAGTGAGCTGCTGCTAAGTCTTCAACGTGGATATAGTCCCGAATCCCCGTTCCATCTAATGTGGGAAAATCAGTGCCAAAAATTCGCACTCCTGGTTTGCGCTTGAGTGCAGCATCACAAGCAGCTTGAATTAGGTGAGAGGCCTGTGACATTTGCCCCAATTTGCCTGTGGAATCGGCTCCTGCAACATTGAAATACCGTAGAATGACGTAGCGCAATTGAGAAGTTTTCCCGTAGTCGGAAATCAGCCATTCGCTCACGAGCTTTGAGCGTCCGTAGGGGTTAATCGGCAGTGTTGCGGCAGACTCCGTTACTGGATTTTCCGTCGGTTGCCCGTAAACAGCTGCTGTACTGGAAAAGATAATCTGGTTAACACCCATCACACTACAGCAACGGAGCAAATTTAAGGTATTGCGGGTGTTGTTGGCGTAATAGTCGAGGGGATAAATAACCGATTCTGGCACAATTAGACTAGCGGCAAAGTGTAGTACTGCACTAAATTGATGCTTGCTAAATACTTGGTAAAGACGGTCTGTGTCGGCTAAATCGGCAATAATCAACTCACCGTGCAGCACCGCCGTTGGTGAACCAGTAGAACAATTGTCGTAGACTACTATGTCATAGCCTGCTTCGCTAAGTTGTCGTACTACGTGGGAGCCGATATAGCCTGCACCGCCAGTCACTAAAACTTTTTTGTTCATCTACCTTTACCTAACAAAATAACTCGAACGGTTTTGAAGGCGATCGCTAAATCCAACCAGAAGGAATAATTCTTGATATAGTACAGGTCGTAAGCTACCTTTTCGTAGGCATCGTCAACTGATGCGCCGTAAGGATACATCACCTGTGCCCAGCCAGTGATTCCCGGTTTGACTAAATAACGCAGGTCATAGTAGGGAATAATCTGTCTAAGCTTGACATCAAACTCCGGTCGCTCTGGACGCGGACCAATCAAGCTCATCTCCCCCCGGAGTACATTTAAAATCTGTGGTAGTTCATCGATTCGAGATAGGCGTAGCCAGCGTCCGACTCTGGTGATGCGAGGATCGCCCATCCGCGCCCATTGCACCCCCTGCTTTTCAGCATCTTGATACATGGAGCGAAATTTGTAAAGCTTAAAGGACTTACCTTCCTGCCCTGTTCGTATCTGAGTATAGAACACTGAACCTGGACTATCTAACTTAATTACCAGTGCCGTAAGTAGCATGAACGGAGACAGAAACAGGAGTAACAGGCACACGAGAATTATGTCTGCAAGCTGCTTCAGTTTCAGACTAATACTACTAGAGGCTAGGTTAAAACCAGCACCAAAAGCCAGCCAACTATCTTGTAGTAGAGATGAAGGGAGTTTGTACCACAAGGTTTCACAAATATCCGGAATTCTGTAAACAGGGGTACCTTGCAGCCGCATTTCCATCAACTGCCGCACCTGTACATCAGATAAATCCATTTGGTTTGCCACTACTACTCCTGACCAAGACTGTTGACTCCATCTCGGCAAGTCGCTTAAGCTCCCAAGCCAATTTAAAGAACTTTTTGCTAACAGATTTGTATCTTGATCGGCTTCAGTTAGAACAAATAATCGCCCTAAGGAGTTAAGTTGCATAAATGTTTGTGCAAATTGGATTGCTTTCTCATTTGCACCCAGTATCAGCCAACGAGTTTGTTGAGAGTGAGATTGTACCCACTTAACTGCCCAGAGGCGTGACATCACCGCCCAGATTGTAAATGTTCCTAAACTGAGTAGTAAAATTAAGCGTTCAGCAAGGGGATCTTTGCCCCAAACACTAGTCAGGTAAAGGATGGCTGCGGCGAGCATACTAACGATGAAATTGCAGATTAGGATACGAGATGGAGTCCGCAAACCCGCAATTTGGGTATCTGGATAGTAAGTGTCTGCCAAATAAAGCCCCAAGAGTTCCAGTGGAACAAATACATAAACAAGCGGATCAAACCAATCAAGTAATTGACCCAAATGCAACCACATGATCAGCGTCAAACTGAAAACTAAGCCAACTATATCCCCTAGCAAAAGCAATATAGGCACGATATGTTGAATTTGATGTAACTTATTTCCTTCATTTCCAAGAGAAAAGGTCGTATCCATAAGTATTTATTTATACGCTGCAAGAGAAGATTAATTCGTTGGGAAAAGTGACAATGCTCGTATTGAGCAATACTACCTCTAATACGAATGACACTATATTGAAAGATAACTTTACTCTTTCAGTGTCCGTTTGTTCCTACATTTGATATCTACTCAAATTTTATAAAATCTATACCTAATAATGCTTGAAGCGTTTGTAGGCAACTTATCATCTCCCGCTTTCTTCGTCACGATTCTGTCGTCAGTCAATTGAAAACTTAGATCGGAATAAACAAAAAAACGATTGTTAACCATTTAAAAACCATCAAGTAAACAATTCTTTTGTATTCTTTATGCAGAGGAGAAGCAATGTGTAAATTACTTAAAAAACAAAAGTTTAGTAAAAATACGTAAGACGTTTTGTAAAAAATGGTTGATAAATGTATAAAGATTATGTGGTAAATTTTCAGCTATGCTGCTATGCTGCTATGTTCCCACGCTTGAAAACGTGGGATTGAAATAAGGAGGCCCCAACTAGGAGCGCTGGGTGTCTCGAAATACATGTTTTTTCGTTGTTCATAAATCAATTTAGGGGCTTGAGACCCGCGTAGCAGAGGGAAAATAAATTCTTCCCTTCTGCCTTTCTTCGGTCAAGACAGAACAGCGCCTACCGCAATTATAGCATTTATCTCTTGAGTCACAAACAAAACAACCTCACCCTATCCCGACGGGCAAGCCTCTCCAAATTTGAGAGAAGGGCTGGAGAAGAGGGCAAAAGTGTCTGTGATACAACCGAGAAGCGCTATATCATCCTTTCATTACATTCACTATAACTATGCCTTCTCACCAAGAAGACCGAGATTCAATTGATTTCCAACAGTACTGGCTGATCTTGCAAAGGCGCTGGCTGCTCATTGCGGTTGTTATGGGATCTGTGATTGGACTGACAGGGTTAATTACCTTCATACAAAAACCAATTTACGAAGCACAAGGCAAGCTACTTTTCAACAAGCAGAATAATGTTTCTTCCCTCACAGGGCTGAGTGAACAAGTCGGACAATTAAGCGGTGTGACGAGCCTCAGTAATCCCCTGGATACAGAAGCAGAAGTCATCAGCTCAAATGCCATTGTCCAGAAAACGATTACCCATTTCCAGTTAAAGAATAAGACAGGTCAACCCTTGACAATAGATGCGTTTCTCAAACAATTGAAGCTCAAGAGTATCAGGGGTACGGATGTGATGTCGCTTTCCTACCGCAGTACCAATCCCCAACAAGCAACAGGGGTGATCAATTTTTTGATGGCAGATTACCTGGAGAACAATATTCGTACAAATCGAGCATCAGCGACGGCAGCGCGGGAATTTTTAAGCAAGCAACTACCTGATGTTGAGGAAAGAGTTGTGGTAGCAGAAGTTGCTTTGCGTCAGTTTAAAGAAAAAAACAGTGTTGTTGCTCTAGACGAAGAAGCAAAGACAGGCGTAGAAAGGCTAAGTGACTTATCAAACCAGATAACCAAAGCCCAAGCTGCGTTGGCAGATGTCAAATCTCGCTCTCTAGCTTTGCAACGTGAGTTGAAAGCGAATACGCAGCAAGCAGTAGATCTCAACTTCTTAAGTCAATCTCGTAGTGTGCAGCAAGTGCTAAGCGAGTACCAGAAGGTACAAGATCAGTTAGCTGTAGAGCGTACTCGCTTTCAGAATCAACACCCAACAATCATCAATCTGATGAGCAAAGAACAAGCTCTCAAAGAGCAACTGAAACGGCGAGTCGCCAAAACCCTTAATAGTTCCCAGGTTGTGCCAGAGCAGAATTTGCAAATTGGAGAACTGAAGCAGACTTTGACTGCTAATCTAGTGCAGTCAGAGGTAGAACGGTTGGGATTGGAGAATCAAGTAGGAGTCTTAACGAAAGAATTCTCGCGTTTCCACGCACGCTTAGGAGACATACCCCGACTACAACAAAAACAGCAACAGCTAGAACGGCAGCAGCAAATAGCGCGAGCAACCTATGAAGAAATGCTCAAGCGATTGCAAGAAGTTCAGGTGGTGGAGAACCAGAATGTTGGTAATGCACGGATCGTCTCAGAGGCTAGAGTTCCCAAAAAAGCAATTTCTCCCCAAATTCCTTTAAACCTGGCCCTGGGCGGATTTTTGGGAATGATACTGGCTGTGGGAACCGCTCTCATGCTAGAAAGTGTGGATAAATCTGTGAAGACAGTTGAAGAAGCTAACAAGCTTTTGCGCTATCCTTTGCTAGGTATAATTCCTCTATATACTGAAAAAGATACAGAGGGTAGTGAGCAGAACTTAGAACTGCCTGTACTCAACAATCCCTTTTCACCAGTAAATGCTGCCTTTGAGATGCTCGTGGCTAACTTGGGTTTCACAGTCTCTGATAAAACACTCAAAGTGATTGTGGTGACAAGCTCAATTCCAGCAGAGGGTAAGTCTTACATTGCAGCTAACTTGGCGGTAGCTACAGCGCAAATGGGACGCCGAGTTCTATTGGTGGATGCGGATATGCGTCACCCCCGTCAACAGAAAATTTGGAAATTACCCAATATAGTAGGGCTTAGCAATGTTCTAGTGGCTCAGACTGAGTTGCAAACCACTGCTCAAGAAGCAGTGATTAACGTAGAGCTGCTAACAGCTGGTACAATTCCGCCTAACCCAGTAGCTTTACTGGATTCACAGCGGATGGCTTCATTGATTACAGAAGCTGCCAAAGACTATGATTTTATAATTATCGACACTCCACCAGTATGTATGTTTGCTGATGCCATGATCTTGGGCAAATTAGCAGATGGGATATTGCTGGTTGTGCGTTCTGGCGTGGTTAAATCGACTGTGGCTACTGCCACGAAAACACTGTTGGAGCAATCTCAACAGCGGGTTTTGGGAATGGTGGTGAATGGGGAAATCGGAGGAAGCAGCTACGGTTACTACTCTAGTTATTACTACGAAAAAAACGGCTCTGCCACATCAAGGAGGAATAAGTCTAAGCTCCTCGCGCAGTAGGAATATACAAGTAGCAACATACAGTTTTCAGCCAAAGGAAGAGCAGATTTGAGCTTCATACTACGTAAGTACAACATTCAAAAGTTATTACGATTTGGTCAGAAACTTGGTCCTGAACCGCGTGCAATTATTGCAAATACAGGTTGGCTTTTCGCTGATCAAATTCTTCGTCTAAGTGTTGGGTTAGCTGTGGGCATTTGGATTGCCCGATACTTAGGAGCCCAGCAGTATGGTTTGTTTAACTATGCCACTGCCTTTGTAGCACTGTTTAGTCCGCTTGCTAGCTTAGGTTTAGACAGCGTAGCAGTCCGCCATATTGTGCTTGACTCTTGGAGTCAAAAGCAAATTTTAGGGACAGCTTTCTGGCTTAAATTGTTAGGTGGGGTTGGATCTTTTTTGTTAGCAGTTGCCTCTATTTGCTTGTTACGGCATGATGAAAAGCTAACTATCTGGTTGGTAGCAAGTTTGGCAGCAGCAGGGATTTTTCAAGCTTTTGACACGATCAACCTTTGGTTTCAGTCTCAAATGCAGTCAAAGTACCCTGTACTAAGCAAAAACATAGCGTTTATAATCGTTACTTTGTTAAAAGTTGCTCTGCTTACGATGCAGGCACCATTAATTGCTTTTGCTTGGATGACTGTGGCAGAACTTGCATTGAGTGCTGTGAGTTTGGTGATTGTTTACAGGAGCAAGGGATATTCACTTCGGTTGTGGCGTTGGAGTTTTCCAATTGCTAAGGCTCTTTTCAAAGAGAGTTGGCCTCTGATTTTTTCCAGTTTGGCTGTTATTATTTACATGAAAATTGACCAAATTATGTTGGGGGAAATGATTGGTAATAAAGCTGTTGGTATTTACTCGGCTGCGGCTCGTATTTCTGAGGTTTGGTACTTTATTCCGATGGTTATCGCCTCTTCGATTTCTCCCTCAATTTTTGCTGCCAAACAAACTAATGAAGCTCTGTATTATCGACGGATCGAACAATTGCTTCGTCTCCTAAGTTTGCTTTCTATTGTAATTGCTTTACCCATGACCTGTCTCTCAGAAATAATAATTACGAGCCTGTTTGGGAAGGAATATGCAGAGGCAGGACAAGTATTATCAATTCACATTTGGGCATCTTTGTTTGTTTTTATGGGAATTGGCACCTCATCCTGGTTTATTGCAGAGGGTTTGACTCACCTTTCTATGTACAGAACTTTGGTAGGAGCAATTACCAATGTACTGTTAAACCTATTTCTGATTCCTAGATATAGTGAAACTGGTGCGGCGATCGCCACTGTCATCTCTTACGCATTCTCAGGATTTTTTGTCCATGCCGCTCATACAAAAACAAAGCAATTGTTTTTAATTCAGATTAAATCACTTCTTTTTTTTCGTTCATAATCTTTTTTAAGATTTATGGATATGATGTAAAAGAAAGTTTTTTCAAAAGATACGAAACAATTCAAGAATAGGATTTTAAAAGTAAAAAAATGATTAAGCCAGTTCTGACAAAATTAGTTCCAAAAGGTATTAGTGCCTCTTTCAAAACTTATCAAATACTAAACTTCAAATATGGTCATCTTCAAACAGCCCAAGACTGGGCATGTATTGATAAGGATGGTAGTCCAATACCTTGGTATACATACCCATCTATTGACTATATTAAGCAACTCGATTTTTTGGGAAAAGAAATATTTGAATATGGTTCAGGGTATTCATCACTTTTTTGGGCTGCACGTTGTAAATCTCTAGTATCAGTTGAGGACAATGAGGAATGGTATAACAAAATTAAAGTAAAATTACCAACCAATGTTAATTATCACTTTCTTAATGACAAGCAAAGCTATATTAACGTTATATTAAATAATGATAAAAAGTTTGATGTCATAATAATTGATGGTAGTCATCGCTATGAATGTGCTGTTGTAGCCAGAGAGAAACTGAGCGAAACAGGTATGATCATACTTGATAATTCTGATTGGCGAGAAAAGACCGCTAATTTTTTACGAGAATCCGATCTCATTCAAGTAGATATGACTGGATTTGGACCGATTAATTCCTATACTTGGACAACCTCATTCTTCTTTTCGAGAGGATTCAATTTTAGTCCTGCTTATGATCGCCAACCAGTACATGGGATTGGTAGTTTAAAGCATCGAGAATCCTAACGAATAGCTAAAAAGCTGCGCATATAGCCAAGACTTACGCAAAAAAGTACCGAAAAGTTAAATTCCTTGAACCGATCCTGATCCAATATCGCTCTTGTATTCGTAGAGTTTGCGTAAGTCCTAATATCTAACCCGTAAATGTACACCTTGTAAGAAATTTAGATGAAAAGTGAATTGAAAACTATTCTTCGGAAAATATCCGAATCTTTTGGAAATCCAACATTCTCTAGACCAGCTTTGAATAACTTAGATAGAAAGCTTGAGAAATATCTCAACTTTAAAAACGGTTTCTTTATTGAGGTCGGTGCTAATGACGGATACAATCAGAGCAATACTTATTATTTAGAAAAGTTTTTAGGCTGGCGGGGTATTTTAGTCGAAGCCATTCCTAGTTTGTATGAAAAATGCAAATATACAAGAAGTCATTCATCGGTTTATAATTACGCTTTAGTTTCTCAAGAATTTACTAATAGTTTTGTAGAAATGCATTATGCAAATCTTATGTCATTAGTAGAAGGCTCACTCAAAAATTCAGAATCTCAAAAAAAACACCTTCAAGATGGTTTAAAATGCCAGAAAATTCCTGAAAGTTATACTGTCAAAGTACCTGTCATCACTCTTGAAACTATATTGAATGAAAACCCTGCTCTACCGACAATAGATTTTTTATCGTTAGATGTAGAAGGGTACGAGCTTGATGTATTAATGGGCTTAAATCTTGAAAAGTACCAACCACAACATATACTAGTTGAAGCAAGGTTCTTCAATGATGTCCATTCATTTTTAACTCCCTTATACGATCTGGTTGACCAGCTTTCATATCATGATTTTCTTTATCGGTTAAAAGTCCCAAAATATAACAATAAATTTGCTGAATAACTAAACTTAACCTTAAAAATAAATTACTAAGTTTTTATGGAAACATCACCTATTGCTTTCTTCACTTATAAACGACCAGAGCATACACGGCAATCCCTCGAATCCTTGACTCAAAATGAGGGAGCAGAGCAAAGTGAGTTATTCATTTTTTGTGATGGTCCTAAACGACCAGAAGACCAGGAAGGTGTGAGGCAAGTCAGAGAAGTAGTTAGAAGTAAACAGTGGTGTGGAAACGTACTAATCGTGGAACGAGAAAGCAATATGGGATGTGCTAACTCTATTATTAGTGGTGTCACAGAAGTCTGTGAAAAATACGGTAGAGTCATTGTGCTAGAAGATGATTTAGTCCTGTCACCGTTCTTCTTAGATTATATGAATAAAGCCCTTGAGCTATATAAAGATAATCATAAAGACGTAAAAATAGGAAGAGGGGCTATAGTAGCGGCTTGTTCAGTTGTCACTAAAGATGTTCCAGAGTTTGTTATTGTTGCTGGAAATCCGGCTCGAATTGTAAAACAAATTAATAAAGCAGATTATAAACTTGATAAGAAAATATTAATTTAATGTATAAATCATATTTTTTAATAAAATACGAGTATTTTATTAACATGTTAATCAATAGATTTAAGAATTTCCTAACTCTAATAGGAAATAGATTTTCTCACAGTGTCAAGCTTCATTCTTCCTCAAAATTGAATTTACTTAAACTTCGTTTAAAACATAGATGCTCAGTAGTTATTGAAGAACAAACTCAGGTGCTGGGGTCTTTGATATTTGATAGAGAAAACGCCTCTATTTCAATTGGTAAAAGAGTATTTATCACTGGTTCAGTGATTGCAGCTCAAAATATAGAAATTGGTGACGACGTACTTATTTCATGGGGAACGACTATTGTTGACCATAATTCTCATTCTATATCGTTTTCACATCGCGAAAACGATGCTGTTGATTGGATGGCAGGAAAAAAGGATTGGACTCATGTAAAAATTGCTCCTGTCAAAATATCTAGCAAAGTTTGGATTGGGTTTAACGCGATTATTCTTAAGGGCGTGACGATAGGCGAAGGAGCAGTAATTGGAGCAGGTTCAGTCGTTACAAAAGATGTTCCAGCCTGGACAATTGTTGCTGGTAATCCTGCTCGTGTCATTCGGGAGATTCCAGAAAATGAACGCTAAGCTCCTGATAACGCTTTTGATATTGTTTACGGACAAGTACAAAATCATATCTGTGAAGAAAAAAACTTTGTAAATATACCTCTGGTAAGTCAAATGTTTCAAGTCCAATTTATTTACACATTTCTAGCGGGGAAACAGTGATGACTCAGCATCAATCAATCTTAGTAACTGGAGTCTCTGGTTTTATTGGTCGCTATGTTGCTCGCTATTTTTGTGAGCAAGGTTGGTCTGTTATTGGGATTGACAACTCTCCTCCGGAGAATGCACCCCTTGCTAACTTGTCAGCCTATCATCGCCTGCATCTACCAGACTCAGGGTTGGGTAGCTTATTGCAAGAAAAATCTCCCCAAGTCTGTATACATTGTGCTGGTCGTGCCTCTGTAGGTCTATCTATTACTGACCCTGGAGCTGATTTCTATGCAAATACGACTCTGACCTTTGAGATTCTCAATGCCTTGCGCCTCAATGCTCCTAAATGTCGATTTATTTTCCTCTCTAGTGCGGCAGTTTATGGTAATCCAGAATCACTACCAGTAAGCGAAAAACAGTCTCCTGCTCCTCTCTCCCCTTATGGTTTTCACAAACGGCAGTGTGAGCAGCTTTGTCTAGAGTTTACTAAAGTCTATGATTTGCCAACTGCCAGTCTGCGAATCTTCTCAGCCTACGGTCCAGGTTTACGTCGTCAGGTTCTTTGGGACATTTGCCAGAAAGCTATCAGTCAAAACAGTGTCACTTTGCAGGGTACTGGACAAGAAAGTCGTGATTTTATCCACGCCCTTGATATTGCTAAAGCCTTGATGGTAGTGGCTAATTTTGCACCGATGCAAGGAGAAGTTTATAATCTAGCTTCTGGCACAGAGGTGAGTATTTCTGAATTAGCCAAGATGGTTTTAGATGCTTTAGAACACGAGGGCATTCTTCAGTTTGACGGCGTTGTCCCAATTGGTACACCCCTCAACTGGCGAGCTGAAACCTCGAAGTTAGCTGCTTTAGGGTTTACAGCCTCTGTATCCCTAGAAAAAGGTGTAAAAACATTTGCAAACTGGTGTCGAGCGGAGCTTGTAGGAATATGAAAAAATTGCATATCTCTCTTTGGATGGCAGGTAATTCAGGCTGGATGGGAGGTACTATTTATACGCAAAATTTAGCCCGTGCAATTGCCAGTTTACCTGTGGAAGAAAGAGCTAAAATCAAACTAAGTGTAGCCTGTTTTTCGTCTAACTTAAACTTGGTTAAACCTATACTTTCTTATGTTGACCAAGTTTATATTTACGGAAAGCTGTATCTTAAAGTTTGTCACAGTTTGGCAGAGCGCCTAGTTTTTTTACCAACTCAAATTTTCAATCCTTTGAAAATTGATTTTCTCTACCCAACTTACGTAGGGAAAAGATATCCCTACTCTTGGGGGGGTTGGATCCCTGATTTTCAACATCATTATTTTCCAGAGTTTTTCTCTAAAAAAGAGATTAATCGGCGCAATATCCTTCACAATAAAATAGCCGACTCTGCTCCTGTAATTATCCTTAGTAGCCAAATGGCGCAGTCGGATTTTCATCGTCTTTACCCCAAAGCAGCATCACGAACTCAAGTCCTGAACTTTATTAGCTACTTAGAGCCAGACTATTTTGAACACAATCCGCAACTCACTCAAGAGAAGTATGGACTACCAGATAGTTTTTTTCTAATTAGCAATCAGTTTTGGAAACATAAGAATCATGCTTTAGTCATCGAAGCTTTGGGTCTCCTCAAACAAAGAAAAATTTATCCTACAGTTGTATGTACTGGTAGTTTCCAAAATAATCAGTCAGAATATTTTAGTCAGTTAATGTCTAGAATTGAGGAATTAAAGCTTGGTCAGCAGGTGCGAATTTTAGGACTAATTCCTCGGGTTGAGCAGATACAACTTATGAGGAGGTGTTTGGCAGTTATTCAACCTTCTTTATTTGAAGGATGGAGTACTGTTATCGAAGACGCAAGAGCATTAAGTAAGCCAATGTTAGTTTCTGATTTTCCAGTTCATTTGGAACAAAATCCACCTCATACATCCTTTTTTGAACGGCATAATCCAGAACAGCTAGCGTCATTGATGTCTGAATGGTTTTATCATTTGCAACCTGGTCCAAACATTGAGGTAGAAAAGATGGCTATACAGAATAATTTTTCCGCGATTCAAAGCTATGGTAGGCAGTTAATAAAAATAGTAAATACTTTTAGAACTTAATTATTCTCTGCATTATGTAAAATTACTGAAACCTCTGATTTTTCTTTACTCCCTTCCTCGTAAAAATTATATATCTTCTTTTTGATTTACAAGAGCGTCTTTGGTGCGGGCAGTCGCGTGACTGTCGGCAGAGCATGAAAGCCAGTCGCCGTGAGTTGCGGGAAACCCTCCTGCGCCGTGCTGACTCCCCAACAAAGCGCGAAATCATAACTGAACCGTATTGCTTTTTAAGGGGATCGCCGTAGGAAACTTCGGGGGGATCAAATGTTTGGGTGAAAAAATCTTAAGTGAAACTTCTTAGATTATTTAATAAATATAAAAAAGCAATTTTAGGAAAAAAATATGAAAAAAATTCTCTTATATATTAATTTAATTTTGATTTTTTTCCCCGCATTTTCTTTATCTTATGCGTTTACTGGTATATATTTTCAGTCTAGAATACTGGGTTTACCATTGTTATGTTTGTATACATTTTTAAATAAAAGAGAAATCAGGAAAGACTTACTTCTTTTTGGTATACCTTTATTAATATCTATTGTTACACCAATCTTAGGTCGGCTTACAGATAGAACTTTTAGTCTAATTGATATTGGTTATATTCTCACTTTTTTATATTTAATAATTATTGCTCAAGCCATGAGCAATAATTTAAATTTATTTATCAACTTTATCAACTTATTCACTGGGGCAAATATATTTTATGCCCTAATTCAAACAATTTTTATGAATCTTGGACTAGACTCTATTACAATGATTCATTCTAATTTACCTATTACAATAAAATCTGGTTATGTGCTTCCACCCTCTATATTACCTTATACTTATAGATTTAGTGGACTTTTTAATGAATCTTCTCCTCTGATATTTTATCTATGTTGTTCTTACATATTTTTTTTAGAACTTGATATCAAGGACATCTCAAAGAATACTCAAATTATTAAATTATTTACGTTATTTACAATCCTTATTTCCGGATCAAAATACTCATATGCTTTTCTATTATTTCATATAGTTATTAAAATTGTTTCAGCAATAAAAGATAAAAATATTAGAAAAGTATTAGCAAGAATGTTATTGATAATAATAACATATGTTTTTGTGAATTATTATTCTATGATTGTGATTTCTTTGTCTGAATCATTGCCATCATTTGACGATAGAAAATCAAATATTGAAAATAGTCTCATTTCTCTTTCAGAATTTGGTTTGATTGGAAATGGTTTTCTGCCAAGTTCAACTGGTGAATCTGGTGGATTAGATGCTATTACAATAGTTGTAGGGGCTTATGGATTCTTGTTTGGTATAACTATTTTAGGATCTTTTTTGGCTTTTATTTTAATATCAAAATTGAAAAATAAGTCAATATTTGTGGCTGTGTATATTTTAGGATTATCATCTAATGGCTCTTTTTTAATTTCTCAATATACTATATTTTTTACCATGATATATGTAATTAATAAAATCAATAACTTTCCCAAATATAAAACTATTAATTTAATTAATTGAATTAATAATAAGCTTTAACATGATAATTTTAAGTGATGTTGTTAATAGTAATATGTAAAAATTGAGTATTTATAATTTCAAGCATTTTCTAAAAAAAGGAGATTATTAAGATAATGATTATATGCAATATAATAACTATAGCGAAAAACTGTGAATCAAATATAAGCAAGACGCTTGCCAGTGTAAGTCATCAAGATTATAATTATATTAACCATATAATTATTGATGGGAAATCAACAGATTTGACGTTGAAAATAGTTAATAGTTTTCCGCATACAAAAATTTTTCAAGTATATCAACAAAACAGTCAGGGTATTGCAGCAGCGTTTAATGAGGGTCTTCGCTACGTATCCGGAGATTTAGTACTGTTTTTAAATGCTGGTGATTTATTAGTAAACAGCCAAGTTATTACTCAGGTAGTAGAGTCGTATAAAAATAATAAATGGCTTTGGGCTTGTGGAGAAACTATCTCAGTTAGTAATAAAGGATATTTGAAAAGACATATTAAGCAGTATACAGATTGGCGACAAGAATTGTTTTTATATAGCAATCCTATATGCCATCAATCTACTATTTTCTCTCAAGAACTTCTGCATAAAGTAGGCTCATATGATGAACAGCTTTATTTAGAAGCAGATTATGACTTTAATATTAGAGCTTCCTTAATTCATCAACCATACCTTCTCCGATTTCCGATATCATACTATGACACAACTGGTGTATCTTCAAGAAAAGTTTTTAAAAGTTATAGTATCCAAAGAAAAGTACGTAAAAAATACTTTCTACTGACTCGCAATCAAACATTAATGATTGATAGTATTTGTATGATAAAAGTGTTAAAACGATTTTTGATCATCCCATTTAAGCTATATCTATGATTATTGAAAATATCAACTATCCTACTGTAACTATAGCTATTCCCACATACAATGAATCAGTTAATATAGAACACATCCTGACAGCTTTTTTATCAACTGAATATCCTAACTTAATTGAAATATTTGTAGCCGATGGTGGTAGTACTGATGGAACTCAAAATATTGTTAAAAAAGTTTCTTTAGCGCAGCCAAAAGTTAAACTAATACACAATCCTCTAAAAATACAAGCTGCTGGTATAAATTTAATCTTACAGGAATGCACTGGCGATATTTTTCTCATAGCAGACGCCCATTCTGATTATGCACCTGACTATATTGAAAGGTGTGTGGAGGCATTGGTGAAATCTAAAGCCCTCAACGTCGGGGGGGCGCAACGTTTTGTAGCTAAAACCCCCTTTCAGGCAGGGGTTGCTTTAGGAGCTAGAAGCTTTTTAGGTAGTGGTGGCGCTAAATATCGAGATCCCAATTACAACGGATATGCTGACACAGTTTATTTAGGGTGTTTCTGGAGAAAAACACTACTTGATATTTCTGGATTTGATATCTCACAAGTTACAAACCAGGATGCTGAATTAAACCAGAAATTACTTAATAAAAGTCAGGAAGCCATTTACATTAGCTCAAATATTTGTGTCTGGTATTACCCTAGAAAAACTTGGAAATCTCTCTATATTCAATATTTTAAGTACGGCAGAGGACGTTATTTAACGAGTATTAAGTACACGGATAAGTTGCAATTTCGGGGTAAGCTGCCATTTCTAGTTCTATCAGCCATAGGTTTAATGTTGCTGATTGATTTGAGCTTTTCTCAGTTAGGTTTACCGATGGAAAAAGTTATTCTATTGGGACTATTTTTTCCATTTTTAGAAAGCTTACGTATAACATTAAAATTTCGTAAAAACCTTAAATCAGAAATCTGGCGAGGGATTGAACAGGAGTATCCTTCCAATCTGAATCTCTGGCTTTTTTGTGGAATCAGTTTACTAACTATGCCGATCGCTCACTTCTCTGGCTACGCCTATCAACTTCTCCGACGTAGAGTTTTAAGAATAAGTGATTGGTAAACATTGTATTGCTTTTATTACAATACGACTCTTTCACCCAAAACATTTGATCCGGAACGTCTGTAGTGATCCCCATTGATATTCAATACTGCGTAGGTTTTGCCCAGGAGATCCCCCCAACTCCAATACGGTACGTAGCGTGCGAATTTATCTGTTGAGGCAGGCAGTTCTTGGGCAAGGGAAGTAGAGAGGCAGTTCGGTTAAGAGTTAATAGACAATCGGTTTTTTCCTCCCCTGCTTATCCGAACCGTATTGCCCCCAACCCCCTTTAAAAAGGTTGTCATTACCAACATCTCCTGAAAGCCTTATATGGTAATCATCACAGACTATCTTTTCATGAATATAAACGAATTATGTGTTCTCATTAAATTTGTATATTGAGAATAGTCTACGAGGAAATCAGGGTTCTAGAACGTCACTTTTTATGAGGTGCTGATTTTTGAAAAAATGTTGGTAATGACAAGAAGGGGGTTCGGAGGATCTTCACGCGCGAACAGAACTGTATTGGCTTATTTGTCGGAAAAATCAAGGATAAAGACCTCTGTCTGTAAACGCTTGAGCAACACGACCCACACCTAAAGTATAAGCTGCTAAACGGAGAGAAATTTGCCGCACTTTAGTCTGTTGGATTGCCTGACGGTAAGCTTGCACCATCAAGTTTTCCAATTCTCGGTTGACTCGCTCCTCGTCCCAAAATACGTAGGAAAGGCCCTGCACCCATTCCAGATAACTCACGACAACACCACCAGCATTGGTTAAGATGTCAGGTAGCACCGTGACACCCCGTGCCTCTAGGGCTTGGTTTGCTTGAAGAGTTACTGGACCATTTGCTGCCTCTGCGATTATCCTAGCGTGAATGCGATCAACATTATCCTGAGTAATCTGGTTTTCCAATGCAGCTGGAATTAGCACATCACAAGGTAAAGTCAGTAACTCAGTATTGCCAATTGCTGAGGCTTGCGGGAAACCAACAATACTCCTACGGTTTTGTGCAACGTAAGTTTTCAATGCTGGAATATCTAAACCAACGTCTGAAAAGACTCCTCCCGTTCCTGTGGAAACAGCGATAACCTTTGCTCCTGCTTGATGTAGTAATAAAGCTGCGGCACTTCCGACATTCCCAAAACCTTGGATAGCGATTCGCGTTCCCACTAAAGACTTGCCTAGATCTGCCAGCGCTTCACGTACAATAATCATTACACCGCGTCCGGTTGCCATTTCCCTTCCTCGCGAACCACCGATGGAAAGAGGTTTACCAGTCACAACTCCAGGCACGGCATGACCGACATTTACAGAATAAGTATCCATCATCCAAGCCATTTCACGGGCAGAAGTCCCCATATCTGGTGCTGGAATATCTACTGTAGGACCAATGTCTTTAATCAACTCGCTAGTATAGCGACGAGTGATCCGCTCTAATTCACCAATACTATAACTTTTCGGATCTAGAGCAATACCTCCCTTCGCACCACCGTAAGGAATACCAAGCAACGCACATTTCCAGGTCATCAGCATTGCCAGAGCAGACACTTCCCGTAAGGTTACGGCAGGGTGGTAGCGAATGCCACCTTTATAGGGACCCAAGATGTCGCAGTGCTGCACCCGATGTCCCGCCAGAACCTGGACTTCACCGTCATCCCGTTTTACAGGAATGGAAACCGTGACGACTTTACGTGGATTGCTGAGGATTTCTAATATATTGCGATCGAGCTTTAATTCACGAGCCGCTTCTTCTAAATAGCTACAGGCTTGATCTAATGGGCAAATGTATGCAGGCGAAGGATTTTCCTGCGGTGAGAGTGACGTTAAAACCATAAAATTTTCTTCTTATCGCAGTATCTTTGCGACCACTATGTCTATGTTTAGTATTCTGTCACGCAAACTTCGATAGCTTGCACTTAGAGCTAAAGCCCTTTATCAAGCTCTCTTCATGCCTACTACAAATTAGGTGACAGAGTCTTAGCTTATCCTGATTTTCTCTGAAAAATTTATTTTTGGTAAAATTCGTTACAAAATTCTTGATAAGAATGTTGTAAGAGATTGCTAAATTATGATTGAGAAATTAGCAATTCGGTTTCTGACATTATTTATGGCAATCTAGAAGACGAGTTAGTTTGTGTTTTGTAAGGCAACACTCCTATGAATTCTACCAAAAGCGATCGCTCCCTACCTTTGCAAGGGGAATTAAGTATTGCACAGGTGGTATATTGGGATGTGTTAGCGGTGTAATCTAAAACTCCGGCGGCACGTGGTCTTGAACCTGATCAGGAGGCGATAGCTCATGCGGACAACATCCAGGGCGAAGTAGGGCACCCGTAGTCGCAGGGGATAGAAGAGGGGGCGGTACAGCCAATAGTATGCCTTCTTCAAGTCATCCCACTTCGATCAGTTTTCCTCATGAAGGAAGTCCGATACATCCACAACCAGTCCCCTGCCTTCGTGCATCATGACATTGCGACCGTGGACATCATGGGGGTAGAGACTACGGTTACGGGCATAGTCCAAAGCAAAGTCGATGTCTTGTATGACTTGTTTAGGAATTCTCATACCAAGGTGCATACAGTCGTAGAGTGTCACTCCATATAGCCGTTTCAGGATTAAGAAGCCCTCGTGAGCATACAGACAATCAGAGAAGGCAGGATGGGAACCCAAGCGGCGGTATACTTCCACTTCCTCCTTAAAACCTGGGCGTCCGGGCGCATAAATCTTCACTACTAAGTTTGGGCAGTCAGGGTGATAAACCACTGCAGCATAGTTTCCCGCTCCGAGAAGCCGCCAAGGGTTGGGTATATGACGGACTTGCACCGGGTTGTGAGGATCGACGCTCTCGATCTGGAGATCGGGGAGTAGTTCTTGGTGGACACTGTCGATTAATCGATTCATGTGCGCTCTATAGTTATGATGCCTCCAAACCTTTTAATCGGAGGTTTTTGTTCTGTTTATATGCCATTATCTAACTTTTTACGAATTTGATACTATTTCAGGTGAAACGAAACGCTTTTGTCCCAACTTTTTAGCTACAAATGCAAGGATAAGTTGACCAGCCCTCCCTTGCAAGGCAGCTATGAGTCACGGCTTGATTACCGAAAAAAGCAAGTAATATTTTATACACTTTTAGACTCTGTTCTCTGTCAAAGCCTCCACAAATCGGGTACTCACCGCCCCCACCAAATCTTCGATTTGGTGGTCAACAATTGCGTGGCGCTTTCAAGCCCCCACTGATTGTCTTCCCGTGACTCATAGCTGCCTTTCTTCTTGACTGGATTTGTTTCCGGCAAGGGAACCAGAGCTCACTTGTAAGCTTTGTCTAAAATCTTCTGCGACGTTTTCAATTTGTTTTTTTCAGTGGAAGTTCGTAGGTATTTACAGAATTGGGAGTAACAGCCCAAACATAGCTGTGTACTTCACCTAGGGACAATTCCAACAACAGCTTATCTTCATCTAATTGTTGCTGAATCTGAGTTAACTTCAGTGGTTGGGGATACTGAGATTGCTGCGTATAATGGTCGTCTAAGGAACAACAATTCCTGAACTGTAATTGTCCCAGCAGCATTTTGTCTCAAGGGTTTCCTCAATTTCACTGCAATAACACAAACTTTTAACAAAATTGTCAGGTGTCATGAAGCTTTGCATACCACTTTTATGATGGTGGAGGAAAAACTAGTGCAGGCGATCGCATCAATTACCCTTCACTTTTTAGCAGTTCTTGACAAAATTGAATAATAGAAAGAAGGTAATACTACCTTCTTTCAGTTCTCTTCTTACTTATCGAGGGTAATTCATTTTATTTAACTACTTATGTCACCCAAAAAAGCAAATGGATGTGGATGTTCGAGTGTTCCAATCTCATTAATTCTAGCTATCTTAGGCGCTGGTTACTGGTGGTTTATCCATCTAGATCATCTAAATATCAGTAAACTCTTACCTAATAACCAAGATTCGATCAATTCTCAGACACCAAGCGTGCTAAGCAAAAAAGATAAAAATACTAATTCTCCCCATACGCAAACAAGAGCGACTAGTATACAAACAAGTAAACCACAAGCTTCACCATTAGCTGTAACGCCCCAAAAATTACCACTATCTAGCAACTCTTCTCCACAGCCTCTAGCCAAAGCTTCACTATTAAAACAAACTCTTTGGGATAAAAAAGTAATCAGAGGAATTTATTTAAGTCGGTACCAAATTACTAATAATGCTGACGAACAAACGATTCGTGAAAGAGTTCGTTATTATCACGAACAAGGAATTAATACGATTATTCATGGAGTCTGGGGTAATGGTTGCACAATGTACAATAGCGCTGTCATGCAGCAAACACTCGGATATAAAAGTTGTCCGAATCAGTTTCAAGAGCAATGGTTAGATTGGTTGATTGACGAGGCTCACAAACAGGGAATGCAAGTTCACGCCTATTTTGAGAAAGGTATTAAAATTGATAAAAATAGTCTGATTTTTGACTTGGCAACTTCTAGAAAATGGATTGTGCCTGGAGTCGATAAAACCTATAGTGGAATCGATCACTATGTTTTGGATGTGGAGAATCCAGAAATTGCTAATTTTTTCAAAAAAATATTAGTAGAATTCGTCCAGAAATATCCAACAATTGATGCCGTTCAGTGGGATGATTATTTAGGTTATTATGCCGAATTACCAGGCAAAGTTGATCGTACCGCCCGTTTGACTAGTTTTGTGCAGCAAATGATAGCTGGTATGAAAAAAGCTAACCCTCATGTTAGTTTTGATATTTGTCATCATAACCCTTATTGGGCTAAACGTTATTTTGCTGCTGATTGGCTTTCTTGGAAAGTAGATCGCGTCTTCATTCAGGCTTATAATGACGCTAATTTTAATCAAGAATTAAATTATGCCGAAAATTATGCTGGAGTTGCAATTACAGATAAACAATTGTATCATTTAAAAGAATTGGTTGCACAACCTAAAATCAAGAGTGTTTTAGTTTTTCCTCTTCAAGGGGAACCAGAAGAAACCTCTGCAAAGATCAAAAACCTAACGAGTAACTAGTCCGGCTACGCGAAATTAAAAATGGATCAGCACGACATATTCTTGCGATGTTGGGCTAATCTTTAAAGTGTAAGCTTGTGATTGTTTCATGGCAGACAGATTTGGTAATGTGACAACTAAATTTTTGTTGTCACACTACCACTCAAGTTTACCTTTTGCCCCCAGCATTGTGATTTTTGCACTCGGTGATACACTTAACTCTTTAATTGTGATTATATTACTGCTAAATGTATCAAGCAAGACAGCATACAAGTTACCTTAGCAGGAGTAAACAAGATTCACCTGTTTTGCACATCTTAAAGCGTTTGGCAATCAATCCTCAATTGGCAGAGCAGCAGCTTCTACAAAACCAGCGTTGACTAAGCGATGGCACATTTCCGCCACCTTCTGAGTATCCAGGTAAGCATGGATATACACCGCTTTCCCCCATCGCATTTTAATCACATGAACCCCCTCATTCACGTAGTCAGAACCGTCGGCGGGTTTAGCGGCATCCACCCATTCAACTGCGATGGTTGTGTTCCAAGGAACTCCACTGACGGCGATGTTTTTAATGTCAAAGTTTAGCCCTGGTGATAATCGGTATAGTCGTTGAAACCATTGCCGCATCGCCTCAATACTATGACGGGTGCCACCGAGCGCATGGATACCGCTAAAGGTGTGAGTAATTGTTGGAGAAACTCCTTTGAGTACACTTTCATAATCACCCTGATTGAGAGACTCAAAGACTTGGCGAACAAATCGACGCACAAAAAAAGAATACATGATTGTCTCCTGAAAATGCTTGATACCGTGTTCGGTTAATAGTCGATTGCAATTAACCATCAACAATTAACGAACAGCGTAATTGTTAAGTGATTATCCGAACATACACTGCAAAGAGTTTCTGAGGTTGTTGATCATTGCGATAGACAAAACCCAAGTCCAAACTTCAGCGAACACTTTGTTGCTCCCCTAAAAGCCAATGTTTACATCGACAACATTAATCTAACAAAGTAAGTTTACATTGTCAACATACTGAATTAGACTGAGAGAAACACAGTAAAACCCTATGGCAGAACGAGAAACCTATCATCATGGCGATTTACGTCAGGCATTGATTGAAGCAGCACTGACGTTAATTTCGGAAAAAAATGTGGAGAGCATTTCCCTGCGCGATGTAGCACGTCGGGTTGGGGTATCCCATGCTGCCCCCTACCGTCACTTTGCTGATAAAAATACTCTCTTAGCTGCCGTTGCTACAGAAGGGTTTCAACTGCTGCACGATGCTCTGGAAGAAGCTGCTCACAACGTTCCAGATCATCCACTTAAACAGTTGCAAGATATCGGTATTGCCTATGTTCACTTTGCACTCTCGCATTCTTCTCACTATCGCCTCATGTTTGGTGCCTACCAGACAACGGTTTCGCAACAGCCGGACAACCTGGCAGAAGCCGTAGATAATGCTTTTATGGTGCTAGTTAATGTTATCATCCAAGGTCAAAAGGTGGGTGTGATGCGGGCAAATGATCCCAGGCAGCTTGCCCAGGCCGCCTGGGCACTGGTACATGGTTTGGCAATGCTACTGATGGATGGACAAATTTCTGAGATGAACGCTCAATCAGTTACGTCCTTGTCTACTGCTGTGACTCAACTTTTGCTCGAAGGAATTGTGATCGCCTCAACGCCTTAAATGCATAATTCCCAGTGTACACAGAAATTCAAATATATAGCAGTCCTATTATAGTTGTAAGAATTATTAACCGCAATAGACTTGGGCAGTGCATTGGTGAGCCAGCGCGAATGACGGCTTAGCCCGCTCTCACGGCGACTGGCTTTCATACTCTGCCGACAGTCACGCACCTGTCCGTGCCAAGAAAAGAGAGAAGAGAGAATTTTACGAATGATTTAGAATTACTATAGTAAATTTGAAATATGTATAACGGTGTATTAATAATGCTTCAAATAATTCAAGCAAGAAATGTCTCTCTTCTTGATTTAGAAACAAAGTTTGGACTTCAGTTAGTTGAGGATGAGCAATTTTTCCGTGAGTGGCAAGATAACTTATTAGAAATTACTGCTTTAGAAAAACACCGCCTTGACGGAGTTAAGGCTAATTATTCTAATTTACGAAAGTATCCTCCTATGCTTGAAAATACCGTCAAGATGGTGGTACTATCTCCTCTATTAGATTTAGCTGGCTTTTATCTATCTCCTTTCCACATCAAGTCAGAAAAGTCTGTGGAGATTTCAGATGAAGATGAAGGAGTCATTGTCAAAGGAGATATAGATGTTTTGGTGTTATCCGAACAACTTTGGGTAGCGGTTATCGAGTCTAAAAAGACAACTTTTTCTTTAGAAGTAGGATGGGCGCAACTACTTACTTATATGTTAGCAAATCCTCACCCAGATAAACCCGCTTTTGGACTGCTGACAAATGGCAATAGTTTCTTATTTTTTAAATTAATAAAAAAACAGACTCCACAGTACGCTGTATCTAAAACGTTCAACATTTCTAATCCAGGTAATGATTTGTATGGCGTTCTAAGTGTGTTAAAAAGTCTGGGGCAATTGATAACAAGTAACTCATAATTGTTGCGAATGAGTGTAGTGTTCAGAGAGTCCGGGTAGTGTATCATCTGCCGTTTTGTATTTCTCTGCGCCAACATTAGATGACGACTTTCCAAATTCTTGTCAAAAATTATAAATGATGCTGAGGTCACTAAAAATTGAAAATTTTCGTTGTTTCCAAACGTTCGAGCTTCAACAGCTTGGCAAATTGAACCTGCTTGTCGGTACTAACAATAGTGGTAAAACATCAATCTTAGAAGCAATTCAACTGCTTACTTCCCAGTCGAACCTCGAAACATTACGAGAAGTCATGATTGGTCGGGGCGAGTACATTTTAAACGATGAACGTGGTGATAGTCGGGAGTTAGATGTTCGCCACCTTTTTTATGGTCATGAAATTGATGTAGGTAGCAAGTTTTCAATCGTTAGTGGCAATCAAAGCAATGAAGAAGGAATTGCTATATCTGTAGAAAAGACAGAGCAACTAAGCTTGTTTGAAGAATTACAAGAGTTTGTATTGGTTATTAAATTATTTGGGCAGAAGAATGAAAGTATAAAATTACCCTTGTCACCAGAGGAAGGTCTTCCCTCAAAATTAATTACACATTTATTTAACATGGAATGACCTTGTGACAAGCATTTCAGGCGATGTCATTATGCAATTAATTTTGCACAGGTACTTATTAACTGAGTTGAGCCTACTGCATAAGATGCGTCAGTTTGCAACTATATGAGCTTAATATACTTCATTAGAGGATAAATACCCTTATGCTCAAGCTAAGTGGCTTGTTGCGGAAAATGATCTACGTAGGATGCTTGAGTTTTCTAATCAGCATTCTCCTATTCAACAACGGTTCAGCTTATGCGGCGACGAATCAAACCTTCATCCGTGAGAACGTATATACTTTCATGCAATCGCCGGAGAAAATTGCGGCTTTGAAGAAAGGCATTGAGGTGATGAAGTCCCGAAGTGATACCGATCCAACCAGTTGGACTTACCAAGCCAATATTCATGGGACCGATGATAGAAGAACATTGCCAGCCTGGAATACTTGCCAGCATGGAAGCTTCTTCTTCCCATCTTGGCACCGAATGTACTTATACTACTTTGAGAAAATTCTTCGCAAAGCATCTGGTGACACCAATTTAACGCTCCCTTACTGGAACTATTCAGATTCTCAAGCACAGCGTAGTTTACCTCAGCCTTTTCGTAGTCCTGCCGATAATTCTAATCCTCTCTACGTAAGCCAGCGCGACGTTGGAATTAATAATGGCAATGCACTGCCAACCAGAGACGTAAACTATAATCTGGCTTTTCAATCCACAAATTTTCTGTCTCCATCACTTTCAGGGCAAAGTTTTGCAGGTCAAGAGGTATCAACACCAACTCACTTCAGATCTCCTCATGGTCGGCTAGAGCGGCTACCTCATGACCAAGTGCATGTGGATGTAGGTGGTGTAGATGCCAATGGTGCCTCTGGTTGGATGAGCAATCCAAATACTGCAGCGCTCGATCCAATTTTTTGGCTCCATCACGCAAATATTGACCGCCTATGGGAAAGCTGGCTAAAACTAGGAGATGGACGTGCAGATCCTGTAAACGATAGTGATTGGATGAACACTACTTTTTCATTCTTTGACGAAAACGGACAGCAGGTGCAACTAAGTGGTAAAGACATCATCAATACCGTAGAGCAACTAAACTATCGCTATGACGATGCTTCATCGTCACCACAAGCATCTGTCCGAACTCAACCTACAGACAATGCTTCATCACCACCAGAAGCAGTTGTAAAAACTCAACTTATAGAACCAATGTCTGTTAATAATAAGCAAGATTCTATAGAACTTAGTGATGTGCCAATGACTGTGCGCGTTCCATTAGAGAAAACAGAATCCTCTGAAGATACATTGATAACTGAACCAACAACGAAACCTTTTTTCATCAAGGTTGAGGGAGTTGAGTACGATCCGAATAATCTCGTTCCTTACGAGATTTACATTAACTTACCTCAAGGAGCTACTCCAGATACAGAAAGTTTCTATTATGTAGGTAAATTGGCACTTTTTGCTTATCCACAAGGAAGCGATTTTAGCATTGAGATTACTGATATAGTTCAAGAGTTACAGAGGCGTCAGCTCATAACTGATGATACTATCTCGGTAACTTTTATGCCGCCAAGGCAAATTCCCGCTAGCAGAACAATGGAAGAAGCTATACCTCAACTTCAAGGGAAGATTCGCTTTCGACAAGTCACTATCACTAGAGATTGACGAAATAATGGTTGATAATACAAGCATAATATGCATACAGTGGGATCACGGTTAATGTCGGTGATGATGCCCCAAGGGGGCTTGCCCGTTCGGGCTCGCACCTGCGGAATCTGGGATACAAATAAAGCTCTCAAAAAATGTCAGAGGAAAAGACTTTCACGGACGCCGAAATTGAGGAGGCAATTAAATACTTGCTACTTGCTGTCAAACCACTTTTCATAAAGCTGTTGATAAGTACCATTCTCCTGTATTGTTAGCAAGGCTTTATTCACGGGTTTTCGATAAGGACTGTTCGTTGGGAAGACAACGCCGTAATTCTCCTTGCGGAAAATAGCGCCAATCACTTTCACCTTTCCTTTTCCTTCATGTGAGGCGTAGTAGAGGAGAACAGGTGCGTCAAAAACAACCGCATCTACCTGTCCTTGTAAAAGTGACTCTGAAGCTTGAGTCAGCTTATTGAACTCTACAACCTCAACGTTGTTTTGTTGATGCAGGTAATTTGCTGAGGTACTACTCGTGACAGTAGCAACGCGCTTTCCGATTAAGTCATTCGGACCTTTGATCTTTCCCTGTAACTGCTCTACTGTCAGCGATGTCGTTACTGTAGCTGTGAAGTATGCGACGAAGACAACAGCAGTAAACATCCAGACTACAGCTATTATCCGTCCTGCTACACTTCTAGGCATTTCGTCAGCTTGGGTAGCCAAAGTTTCTGCAGCCCACCAGTAAGCTTTGAAAATCCCAGGAAAGTAGGATGGAGTTGGGATTATCCCTCCAGATCGGCGGCGCTCAAAAAACCAGACAAGGTGGGCTGGCACAAGAATGATCACCAAAATAACACCAATAAGTTGCATCAGGGTAGGTGAAAAAATGACCACCAGCAAATCAAACACCGATCTCGTACCACTAGGTTGCGATCGCACTAAAATCTGGAGTCCTGATTCAAACATAGGTTGAGAGAAATCAAAATCCTTATCCCGTTCGGCAGTGATAGATATATTGCCAATCCCTACGTCTGCCTTGCCTGACTTGATGGAAGAGAGTAGATCTTGAGTCGTTGGATTCACAAGTAGCTGGGACTTAACATTCATCTCCTTAGAGATGCTGCGCCAAAGATCAATGCTAAATCCGGTCATCTGACCATTTTCCTCAATTACAAATGGTGTGGCTAATCCCGTAGCCACATGCAAAGGTTTCGTTGGGTTCTGCGCTGACACCGGATCTTGCATCAGCGTCAGTACCAAAAATGTAACTCTTAACCACCGCGAAGAATCCCGTGTGAAGGATTTTTTACTTTGGTTACTGTTGTTATTCCCACACTTCCTAAGTATCAGATTTAAGGAAAACATTCTAAAAAGCGTTTATGCAAGTATTGATGTTTCTTTACACTACAACTGACCCGCCCTCCCTTGCAAGGCAGCTATGAGTCACGGCTTAATAGCAGAAACACGATGTATTTTTTTTACTTGATTTAACGCTTTTGGGCTCTGCAAATCCTCTACAAATCGGATACAAGCAGCCACCAGAGTGGAAGTTAGTGGTCAAAAATTGCATTGTCATCTGAAAGAGATTTGTTTTCTTTATTCTAAGTAACGAACGCAGATTATTCATCGACTCTTAAAAAGTGCCTTTTTTTACTGGGCGTTCGGTTTATAATGGTAAACCATTAACCCTGTGATAATCTCAGAGTGAGTCTTATTGAGGTATAAAGTTTGATCGTCTACAAAATCTACCCAGTCCATGGGAATCCAATGATGTTGCCCATCCGGTGAATCACTCTGAGTTAGCTTGATGTACTTCTCGCCATCAATGTGTTCTACAGTACCAATAGGCGCTCCTGGGATGTCACCCTCACCTTTAGTGTGTACCGTCAAATGTCCCTTAATCTTTAATGCATCCATAGGAAACCTCGGAATTGAAAATTACTGAACTGATATTTGAGTAGCTGTGTCATTTGAAAAACAAATTTCACGCTCACACCGTTTGGATAGCGATATCTCGGACTAGACAGAATGGAGTTATGGAGTTGCGCTTACCCTGTTTCATTGCGGTAAATTAGCAATTCATTAGTTATCGGCAGTGTTTCGGATTACGGCAAATCTCTCTAAAGAGTCAAGGCTCTTGAGAGACACATAATGCTTGTAGTCAGGTAGACATGAAAGATAAATGCTAATAACAACCTCTTCTTAGATCACTGTACCTACTAATCATTTAGCAAATAACCGGATATCTACCCAAAACAGTATAGGAAACTTACCCAAAATAGTGTAGGGAATCTACCCAATGTAGATCGACTAATATGCAACGCTCATCCAGTGACGAATAAAACTGGAATGCTCAACCTCCCTCAGCAGTGAGATCATACGCTTCTACAGATCTAACCGAGTCATTTCAAATAATTGCTGGGCATTCCTCCCAAGAAAACCATCAAAAAGCACTTGCTGACTTGCGTCCACATCCACC
Organism: uncultured Scytonema sp.; assembly: GCA_937873135.1. Classification (GTDB taxonomy): domain Bacteria; phylum Cyanobacteriota; class Cyanobacteriia; order Cyanobacteriales; family Nostocaceae; genus Rhizonema. The sequence continues at coordinate 50,820 of CALMVQ010000152.1, forward strand.
ATGTAGCGCTGGGCTATTTCATAATAAGCGTAAGTCCACGGAATCTGAATTGCTGTACTTGTAGTATCATCTAATACTGTGACAACTTCTGTGACTGCTTGAGTTGCCGTTTGTCGCAAACCACAGGTAACATCCCCTTCAATCTCAGCTTTCATCGGCACACCTAGTTTAGCCAAGCCAGAAGCGGTTGTGTCTATATCTGGGTATTGTGGGGTGTTCTGACGGTTAACGTAGCCTGTAAAGTGATTGACTGCATAACCGTGTAGCAAAACCCAAGCACCATACTGAGTGACTTGATTAACTTCCTGCAACACAGAATATTGGGGAGGTTGCCAAGGGCGGGTAAAGATTTTTTGCAGTTGTTGGACAAGGTGCTTGGTGTGGTCACCAAATGTATCAATAATTGCTAAAAAGCTAAGTAAATTTTCGCCTGCTACTGTTTGGTGGATAAGTTCGACAATCTCTTCTGGCAATTCATCTACAATTAATTCGCTGATAAATAACTTGGGTAAATCAAATTCCTCTTGCTGCGGATGGCGATAGTGACGGGCATAAAGATGCGTTTGAGCAAAACTGTACTCTCCTGAAGCTTCATAACCCAAAGCTTCAGCAAGTTTCCCCAGGTATTCAATTCCCAAGTTAACTTTACCCTGTGGAGCATCTACCGTCATTCGCAAAGACCGAAAGGCGATATGGTCGTTGACGATAGTTCCACCCGCAGCAGTTATCATCTTCTGGTAAGTACGGGCATAACTTACCCGAGAACTATATTCAAACCAAAGTGCTTCCCAAAGGTGACGGGTAATTTCAGGGATCATGACGTAAGTAGGGGTGGGTTTAATAAAAGGCATTCTCGGAAAGGGCAAAATCCTAATTAAAGCGAATTTTTCAAAACATCAGTAAAAATATTTAAGGCAATTTGAATTTGGTCACTATCGATGACTAGAGGCGGACAAAAGCGAATTGCTGCTTTACCGCAACCAAGTAACAACAGCCCTTGCTTGAAAGCTTGTTGAAGAATGCGATCGCGTAGTTGGGGATCGAGATTACCTTCAGTATCCAACAAATCGACAGCCACCATCAAACCCTTACCTCGTGGTGGCGAAGTTCGCTGATATTGCTGTTCTAAACAACGCAAACCAGCTTGCAATAATTCTCCCATCAGGGTGGCGTTTCTCATCAAGCCGTTTTCTAGCAGTCGTAAGGTAGCAATAGCAGCAGCACAAGCTATGGGATTCCCACCAAAGGTTGTCGCATGGGAACCAGGAGGCCAAGTCATTAGTTCGGGACGAGAGAGAATTGCTCCTAAAGGAAGTCCACTCGCGATCCCTTTGGCGGTGGTTATAATATCTGGCATGACATTCCAATGCTCAATTGCAAACAACCGCCCAGTACGTCCCATACCTGATTGTACTTCATCGATTGCCATCAAAATACCATAGCGATCGCATATATCCCGGATGCGCTGCAAAAACCCATCCTCCGGCACAATATAACCGCCTTCTCCTTGAATTGGTTCGACGATGATTGCCGCTACCTCATGCGGTGGTAGTGTTGTCGGAAATAGTTGTTTTTCCAGATAATCCAGACTGGCATGAGTTCCGTAAGGAATATGAGTGATCCCTGGTAATAAAGGACCGAATTTTCCTCGCTGTACTGCTTTGGAAGCAGTGAGGGACATTGCCCCATAAGTGCGTCCGTGGAATGCTCCCAAAAAGGCAACGATGAGCGATCGCCCTGTGTAATATCGAGCAAGCTTGATTGCGCCTTCGTTAGATTCTGCCCCGGAATTGGTAAAAAACACTTTCGCACCACTAGGAAAAGGGGCACGGGAGGCAATTTCTTCCGCCAGTTCCACCATCGGTTCATAGTAAAAATCAGTACCCGACATATGTAAAAGCAGCGACGACTGATGTTGAATTGCCCGGACAACTTCGGGATGGGCATGTCCGGTAGCAGTCACAGCAATTCCTGCAGTCATATCTAAAAACACATTGCCGTCTACATCTTCTATCATGCAACCTTCACCGCGAGCTACAACTAATGGGTAATCACGGGTGTAGGAAGGAGAAGTCACAGCGCGATCGCGTTCGACAATATCTCTGGCACGTGTTCCAGGTAAAGAAGTTACTAACCGAGGTACACGAGGTAAAGCAATTTTAGATTTTAGATTTGGGATTTGGGATGGTGAAATCTCTAGCATTAAAAATTTAAAATGGTATATGAAGTTGCTTGCAGTCAACTAAATATACAAATCCTAAAAAATTAAAATTGTATTTTATACATCCAATTGAGCATCTTCACCGCCATTGGTTGCACCATAGCTCAGATCTTGCACCTGTCCATTGGAATGTCAATTCCAAGACTTACGTACCAAGTTTCTCAGGCGTTCAATGTCCTGTAAATTCAGGTACAACTACCAAGTGTGGAAATATGAGTAAACCAAAAAGTTTTTCCCCGAAGGGCGATTGGCTCGTTCCTAAGCGGATTAGGACAAGTTTGGCTGCGTTTGTCCACAGCACCACGGCGATAACCGTTGCCTGTATTCTTGGCCATATTTTTATCATCTCCTTAAAAAGGATGTAAAGAGGCTTTGACATTTTCTATTATAATTAGAGAAAAATGGATCGACAACTTTGACACCAGAGCGCGATCGCTCTAAATAATCAGCCATGAAAAAGATCGTTGCTGCGAATCTGATCCGCTACCGTAAAAGTCTAGGCTTGTCTCAAGAGCAACTTGCAGAACAAGCCGGGGTAACTCGCCAGAGCATCAATAACTACGAGAACGCCAAAACTTTACCAGACACCAAAATCCTCTCTGCTCTAGCGAGTGTTTTGAGCATTACACTCGATGACTTGCTAAGCTCACCTGGTGTTGGATTACCCAATTTCCGGTTCCGCGCTCATGTAACATTCGACAAAAATGCCCAGTTTGCAGCCCAAGTGCTACGAATGCTGCAAACTTATAACGCCTTAGAACAAGCCGTTGGCTTACCAACGTACACCCCAGAAAGTACACCTTGCCATCAAGTAGAAGGCAACGAAAAGCACATTCAGGCAATAGCTGCTTTATTTCGCCATCGCCTCGGCTTGGGAGATGCTCCCATTGCCAATCTGTTTCAGTCTGTAGAAGAAATTGGCTTAAAAGTTTTACGTTCCTCCTTTCCCATTAAAGGTTTCTTTGGTCTAAGTGCTTGTAGTGATATTGAAGGTGCTTTTATTTTGGTAAATACCCATACCATCACCATTGAACGTCAATTATTTACCCTTGCACATGAGATTGGACATCTAATCTTTCACCGTGTAGAGTACCAAGACACTTTAATTGAGGAGGGAACTAAAGAAGAAGAAAACGCACGAGAAAAGGTGGCTGATTACTTTGCCAGTCACCTACTTGTCCCCCAAGCTGAATTTGAGCGAATGTACGCACTTACCCAAGATATTATCAAGCTCAAACGACATTTTCGGGTGAGTTACCTAGTCATATTGAATCGTTTAGCATCCATGGAAATCATTGATTTTGCTAAAGAGAAAGCCAAAATCTGTGCAATTTATAAAAAGCAATATAATGGTACCTCTTTACAAAACTCAATGGAATTAAAACCTGTACTTGATGCGGAGGATTATCCAGAAAATGAACGTTATGAATTTCTAATTTGGCAGTCCTTAAAATTATGCAATATTTCAGAAATGAAAGCAGCAGAACTCCTCAACTTAACTGTTGAAAAACTGCGGGTGCGTCGTCAAGAAAATGAGGTTTATGCAGTCGCTTAAGGGAACAATTCTTGACGCAACAGCACTCATTGATTTTCGCTGGCTAAACGAGTGGGGTTGGCTACAACAGCACTACAGCCCGTTGTACATTGCCCAGGAACTTCTAGACTCAGATCAACTGGAACCCCCTACTCGCCAAGCTGCTAAGCAATACTTAACACCTCTGGCTCTTTCTACAGAAGAGATGTTTACCAGTTTTCTAGAATTTAGAGTTGGAGCGCCCCTTTTGAGTATCGCGGATAGATCTACAATTGCCATTGCACGTCATCAATTGCTAATTTGTGCTAGTGATGATGGGCTAGTTATTGAAACCTGCAAAGCATACGGTGTTACCTACACCAGAACACTGCGATTATTAACTGAGATGGTAGAGACAGCACACAAAACAGTAATAGAGGTGACGGAAATGGCTGATTCATTAATCAAAGAGCGAGGTAAATACATTTCTCCCAAAGTTTTGACAGATTGGACAACAAGTTTACAAAAGTATGCCACGAGCTAAAAAATTAAATGTGGTTAAACTAAGACGTTGAGATATTATCGTCTTCTTTTGGAAAAGATGCTAGGAGAAATGCCATATAGCAATTCGCCATTCTCGACGACATACTTTAAGGGAATTTTTGGGTTGTTAATGTCCTTCTGTCCATCGGTGTGCCACTTGGTTTCCTAAAGAGTATAAAACGGTTCCAAGTTTGTTGGTTTGAGACGATAAATCGCTTGTATTTCAATATTTTTGTAAATGGCAAAAATCCAATCTACCAGGCGATATTTGTTAAGCCTTTGCCAAGGACAACGGTGGAGCTATTCCGTCTAACCTGTTACAAATTTCTAATACCGAATCCAACGGTCAATACCAGGACGGTTGTAAGGCGGTTTTGGTTAAGCAGCACCCAGCTAGGTTTCCTACCAAACTTCCTGAATTCTTTATGCGTTTTCTGACAGATCCAGGTGATTTGGTGGTGGACATTTTTGCTGGTTCTAACACTACTGGGCAGGTGGCAGAAGCTGAAAATCGTCTGTGGTTGGCTTTTGAAGAACAGCCAGAATATCTGGCTGCATCTGCGTTCAGATTTTTAACCAAAGAAAATACCACTTTGGAGATGCAGGAAATTTATAATCTCATCCTTGCCGGAGAATCGGTCGATTTGAACACTTATCACAAGCAAACTGTTCTCAGTTTTGATTCACACTCATTAGACATCAGGTGAAAATTAATTATGCGTTCGTTAAAACCTTTGGTAAGGGCGAACAGCCGTTCGCCCCTACATCATTTCCAGAGATATTTATTGTGATTAGAATTAGAAACTTAGATGTCATCATAATCAACTTTTCAAACTTTCTCTAACTGGGGAGGCAAGCGATTCAATCCAGCCCGTCCATCAATAGCAAAGGGCATATCCAATCAATCCCGGTTGTCTATTTGGGCGCGTTGCAAACCACCAGAAAAGTCTACATAGACGGTTTTCCATTCTGTAAACACTTCCATTGCAGTTGTACCAGCTTCCCGGTGTCCGTTTCCAGTTTGTTTGACACCGCCAAAAGGTAAATGTACTTCTGCACCAATTGTGGGACCGTTGATATAAGTTATACCTGCTTCGATATCGCGCATGGCAGCAAAAGCACGGTTAATATCGCGGGTGTAGATTGATGAAGAAAGACCGTATGGTGTATCGTTAAGGATCGCGATCGCCTCTTCAAAAGAGTTTACTTCAATTAAGACAACCACGGGTCCGAATATTTCTTCACGCGCCACCCGCATCTTCGGAGTGACAGAATCGAGAACAGTTGGTTGAAAGAAGTTGCCGTGCTGCAATTCCCCCTCATTGGCGACTTTTCCACCTATTAATACCTTTGCACCTTCTTCACGAGCAATCTCGAGATACTGACTTACACGTTGCAGTTGAGATGCATTCACTAATGCTCCAACATCAGTGTTGGGATCAGTACCAACACCTAGGCGTAATTTGCTGGTACGCTCAAGGAGCATTGTGGTAAACTGTTCTTTGATATCGTGGTGTAAAAGCAGACGACTTGTAGCGGTACAGCGTTGACCGGAAGTACCGAATGCTCCCCAAACCGCACCTTCAAGAGCTAGTTCCAAGTCTGCATCTTCCATCACAATTTGAGCGTTTTTGCCACCCATTTCCAGACAGACACGTTTGTGAGTGCGTCCGCAAGTTTCGCCAACAAAAGCACCCGTTTCCGAAGAACCGGTAAAAGAGACTAAGTCAACATCAGGGTGTTCCACTAAAGCTTTCCCTGCTTCTTCTCCCAATCCATGTATCAGGTTAACAACTCCCGCAGGCAAACCCGCTTGTTGAAAAATCTCAATGAGTTTGGTTGCACAAGCAGGGGTATCTTCAGCAGGTTTCAGAATAACAGTATTGCCGCACACTAGGGCTGGCATCGCTTTCCAGCAAGGGATGGCAATGGGGAAATTCCACGGTGTAATCAAGGCACAAACTCCGATGGGCAATCGCATTGTCATTGCGAATTTATTCGGCATTTCCGAAGGTGTTGTTTGCCCGAAGAGTCGTCGCCCTTCACCTGCACTGTACAAGGCACAATCAATCCCCTCTTGCACATCTCCCCGCGCCTCTGTTAGGGGTTTACCCATTTCTCGACTCATCAACAGGGCAAGTTCTTCTTTATACTGAAGTAACAGTTCTCCTACTTTATATATATATTCTGCTCTTGCTGGGGCAGGGACGAGTCGCCACGTTCGGTAAGCCTGACGCGCAGCAACAACTGCGGCATCCACATCAGCAGTTACTGAACGGGGAAAGGTAGCAACAAGTTCGCTGTTCACAGCCGGGTTGCGGCTTTCTAAAGTATCTCCCGATACAGCATTCAGCCATTGATCGGCGATGTAGTTTTGACAAATAAGTGGAGTCATTAGCGGTGATTTCGTGTTCGGTTAATGAGTTGTAAATAAAATATAGGTTATTACTCCCCTTGCTCTCATGTATTACCTATATACATACTTTCTTTCTTTGCTTCTTGGGGTGCTGTTGTGGTTGATTTAATGGTTATTTGGGAGTAGTTACGCTCTTAACAGTCAAGCATAATGCGCTGAAGCGCAACTACGAACTTTATTATAAGTCTTCAATCGGACATGAGGTTGGTAGTTAGCTAATCGCTTTTTGTGCTTGATGACAAAGCTCTTCGTGAAACTGACTGTTACTGGCTAGTATTCCACCCCACTGATTGATATCACCAGTGTTGTACTGCAATGGCGTACCATCAAAATGCGTGAACTGACCACCAGCTTCTGTTAAAATCAGTTCTGGCGCAGCCATATCCCAATCTTTGGGAGCAGATTTGCCAGAAAGGGAAATATAGACATCTGCCCTTTGTTCCACAATTGCAGCAATTTTACAACCGACACTGCCAATAGCTTTCTGCTGTTGACACGGTAATTTTTGCAGCAAGTTATCTAATGTTGCATTTCTGTGGGAGCGACTCACTACTACAGTTAAATCCTCAATGCGTTCTCGTGATGCCACTTTGACTGGAACCGTGCGAGCGCGAGTTTCTACAAACGCACCACCGCCTTTGAGTGCATAGTACAACTTTTCGGCTTCAGGGACTGCTACCACTGCCAAAACTGGATGTCTTTCCTTGACTAAGGCAATATGAACCGCGTACTCTCCTGTTTTTTCGATAAAGTCTCGTGTACCATCTAAAGGGTCGATGATCCACACCCACTCAGAATTCCCTTGCGAGTCTGATTGTGATTGATATGTTTCTTCACTGATGTAGACAAAATCTTCTGTACCTAAAACTGCTTGTAAGTTCTCTAAAATAAATTGACTTACCGCCAGATCCGCAGCAGTTACAGGGTCATCTTGTTTGTATTGTACATCTAAGTTGCGTAGGCGTAGCCCGCCGCAGGCATCGCCTTTTTGATTGTAGTAAGACCTCAGGATTTCTGCTGCCCTCCAACCCACAGAACAAGCTAGCTCTAGTATTTGTTGTATATCTTGCATCGGTTATTTATCAATATTTTTACTTAATTCGAGCCTGACATCCAATGACGGGTGCCAAAAAACTGACAGGAAAAAGAAGCAATTTTAGCTGACAGCGAGAGTGCAGCAGGAAAACTTTCGTGTAAAATATAGTGACAAAAAGCACCGTGAAAAATGTCTCCAGCCCCTAGTGTATCAATAGGTTGAATATTTGGCACTTCTAAAACCTCAATTTTATCACCTGTTAAATATTGAAGAGGTTTTTCTCCTTGAGTGATAGCAATGTGAGGAATGCCTATGCCATGAAGATAGGCAAAAACTTCTTCTGTTGTGTGACACTCAGGGGGATAAAAATTAGCAGAACAAATGGCATAATCCACAAAAGGTAAGATCTCGTCAAACCCTGGTTTCCAACTTCCACCATCGATAATAACTGGTATATTCCGGAGTTTAGCCATTTGGGAAATCGCCTTACCAACTGCCATTTGATGCCCATCGATCAACACGACATTAACATTTGACAAAATCTCTTCGGGGATTGCTTCGATGGTTGCTTGAGTTTGAACGGCGTTAATGGAAACAACAGCCCGTTCACCAGTCGTTTGGGTGACAATAATAGAGGAGACAGGTGGTGCTTGGGTTGTGCTGGGATTCAAATCAGCGATCGCCACTCGATAAAAAGCCAAATCTCCTTTAATCAACTGCGTGACTGGATGAGAACCTACAACCCCCAACACGACAGCTTCATTACCCAAATGCCTAAAGGCTACAGCCGCATTTGTTGCTGGACCACCTGCGGTTACGCTATAGTCAGAAGCGACAATCTTCTGATTGTTGCTGGGAGGAAAATCAGCAAGGTAAATTAGATCCAAGGTGACTAAACCGACAAATAAACCGTGATGGGTCATTGGTAGTTGGTTATTGGTGACAAAGGACAATTGACAAACGACAAAGGATAAATGTCATATGCAAACCGATCCAAAACCAAAAACACTTTACGTTGTCGGAACACCAATTGGCAACTTGGAAGATATGACTTTCAGGGGAGTGCGAATTTTGCAAACTGTGGATCTCATTGCGGCGGAAGACACGCGGCACACAGGTAAGTTGCTTCAACATTTTCAAATTAAGACTCCTCAAGTAAGTTACCATGACCATAATCATCAGAGTCGGATTCCAGAATTATTAGATCATTTGGGGAATGGTAAGGCGATCGCCCTAGTCACTGATGCTGGTATGCCGGGAATTTCTGATCCTGGATATGAACTGGTGAAAGTCTGTGTTGAGGCTGGCATAGGAGTGGTACCAATTCCAGGCCCCAGTGCTGCAATTATAGCTTTGAGTGCAGCCGGACTACCAACCGAACGGTTTGTTTTTGAAGGATTTCTGCCAGCAAAAAGTCAGCAACGGCGAGAACATCTAGAATCTCTGAAAACAGAACTCCGCACGATCATTTTCTACGAGTCTCCCCATCGCTTGCGAGATACTTTACAAGATTTAGGAGAAATTTTGGGCAATGAGCGTCAAATTGTGCTAGCACGAGAGTTGACGAAGTTGTATGAGGAATTTCACCGGGCTTCGATAGCAGAGGTGATCGCTGATTATGGCGATCGCGAACCTCAAGGTGAATATACAATTATTGTTGCTGGTGCTTCACCCAGTCAACCGCAGTTTTCAGAAGCCGAGTTGAAAGCTGAGTTGACAAAGATTGTCAGTCAGGGAGTCTCGAGATCGCAAGCAAGCCGTCAGTTAGCAAAAGTTACCTCGCTTCCCCGTCGGCAACTTTATCAATTAGCACTTGCTATCAAAACAGTTGACCCAGACACAGAGAATAAGTAAACTATTACCGAATCAATTAACGCATCTACATTTTCCTGCCCTTAACTGCCCATCTTTAAAAGGAGTGGAATGAATAATGGTAGGGGGTGTGTTAGGTGTTGACTCAGATACTTATACTGATTTTCTACAAATGTATAAAATGTTACTTTGCCCATGTTCTGAATTCTGAGTGCTAGTTTACAAGTTAAATTAGCACTCAGCAAGTATTAGAAGACATGAGAAAACTCACCAGCAGCGTTACTCACCCTGGAGCGATAAGTCAAGGTAAGAACTTGTAACATGATAGAAAAAACCTTTTTTAGCTCGGTTTGTAGAACTGAGAATACTTCACTGACCCCTACAACGCTCAACCGGACTAATTGTGACGCTCGTTTTAACAAGCGTTCGTATTTCATCCGCGCAGTTAAAACTGCGCGGATGAAATACGTATCGAGAATTTTTAGATGAGCCCATTCTAGATTTGCGCTAGTCCAAAATCTCTATCTTGTGATGAGGGTGATGAGAGAGTATGTCAAAATGGGAAAGATTGATTACGAGGAAAAAGTCAGAATGACCCAGGTGGTTTTAGGAGAAAATGAAGGAATCGATTCAGCTTTACGTCGGTTTAAGCGTCAAGTTTCTAAGGCAGGAATTTTAGCTGATGTTAAGTATCACAAGCACTTTGAAACTCAAGCAGAAAAGCGCAAACGCAAAGCCGTGGCAGCTCGACGCCAACGACGTTTTAAATGAACAGACTATGATGTCTACGTCGCTTAACGCTCATTATGTTAATCAAGCTACACGGCTCTCGTTATGATTGTTATAAAAAATTAGCTTTTCGGAAGCACGCATCTTCTGAGAGGTATGAATTAATAGCTTCAACAATGCCTTGAAGTCGATTGAGAACCTAGTTATGGTGAGATGGAGCAGCTAAATCGCTGCCCATCAACCCGACTCAAAGCGAGCATTCAGCTATTAGCACTTCAGAATTCATATCATGTGCGAATGCATGCGAAGAGAAAAACTAAGATGACATTAAGACTTAGGAAAATCGATAGTACGGCTATTACAAATATTCATTGCCTTTTCAACTCCCTGCTTCAGACAAAGTTCCAAGCATTCAACAACATGTTGTAGTATAAGAGACATTAGATCGGTTTCAGCTTTGGAAAATCTCCCCAGCACAAAAGAAACAGAGTCTGATTCAGCACTAGAAGCAGAGTCTTTTGGTCTACCAATGCCGATCCGCAAACGGGGAAAATTTTGGGTACCGAGATGTGTGATCGTGCTTTTAATGCCATTATGTCCTCCAGCAGAACCAGATAAGCGTAGGCGAGTTTTGCCTAGAGGCAAATCCATGTCATCATAAATCACGAGTACCGACTCAGGCGGCAATTTGTACCAATTTGTGACTGCCTGGATTGCTTGTCCTGACAAATTCATGTATGTCAACGGTTTAAGCAAACGAATTTTATCTTTCGTTGGTCCTATTCCTTCCCCATACTCCCCCTGAAACTTGCGGTTTTCCGTCAAAGAAATCCGCCAAGGACGGCATAAAGCATCGATAGCGGCAAAGCCGATATTGTGGCGAGTTTGGTCATACTTCGGTTCTGGATTTCCCAACCCTACAATCAGCTGGGGAATTACCAAAGCTTTTTGGGTAACACCTTCTGTCACTCGATTTTAGATTTTAGTATACGAATATATCAGCTAAATCTAACACAAGAACAAACAAGACTTTGGGTTACTGTGGTTGACAGCAGTTTTCTCAACTGTGTTGGACAGAATCGCTAGTTTCGTTCTCCACTTTAGATGGTTCTAGATGCTTGGGTTCTAGTTCTGCAGTAGTCTTAACAGCTTGTTCCAACTGAGATGTTTCTTTTTGAAACTCATTTTGAAACTCCCGAGAAGCCTCTTGAAAACCCTTTATCGCTTTTCCCATACTCCGACCAATCTCTGGCAGCTTTTTTGGACCAAAGATTAACAGCGCCACAACCATGATTAAAGCCATTTCCGGCAGACCCATACCAAATATATTCATAAGTCACCTAGTAAACCTATATATATAGTGTAAAGCTTTAAGGCTGTAAGGGGGTGGAGGCAGAAGAACACAGAAAAAAGGAACCTAGTGACCTAAAGAAAAACCCGGAATAGCCGGGTGTAAAATAAATTCTTATGTAAGCAGCAAAGCTTCTATATTGCTTATCTGCCTATGCTACTCCAATCAACTGTTACATCCTGAATTAGCAGCGATCTGTTGTAGAGTTGCAGAATAATGAGCAAAAACACGAGAAAGAGTGCCATAAAAACGCCCATGAGAGGAGTCGTACTCCAACCAGGCGCGACTTTACCATACTCTGAGTTTAAGGGTTTGAGAACATCTCCCAACCGAGTCCTTTGTGCCATAATCCACCTAAGAGCTAGTTACCAAATGATATTTTAATCTTTTGTCAAATTCTACCAATTTACACTCCACTGTCCAAAGACAAGCGGATTCTGGAGACTTTTCAGTTAGCATATCCCTATTGTAAGGGTTCTCCGATTTAACAAATATGACACAAAAGCGTGTTGATACTCTCTTGTGCTTCAAACGGGGGAACCCTAACGCCAAACGCCTGCAACGGTAAAACCGTATAGGCAGACTGGCTTCGCAAGGCACTGGTTCGTCTCCTTACAGTATTTTGGGTGTCAACTTTCTTTCAATCCAAGGGTAAGTTTTATGCCTTGTACTGACCTGCCTATTGTACCATCAACAGACTTCTTTTAAATCGGCACGATCTTAGGTAATTAGGTTGTCGCATTACCAATCGAAAAAACACTGCGCCGCGAATTCATGAGAACGTGTTACGATACTCTTTGTGGTAGGCAATAATCAGGACAGGTAACTGGAATCTGAATCTATTTGCAATCCCATACTTAAAAGCTAAGACACTTGTGTGTCAATAATTTTTAACGAATATAACGTCTCATAATTTCCCACTTTATTATGGAACCCGCAACAGTTTTCAGCATTTCCGTTGGCGCTATTGTCTTTGCGATCACAGCCGCAGCAATTTACACTTCATTTGGTCCTCCTAGCAAGGAACTAGATGACCCTTATGATGACCATGAAGATTAAGATTTGTTTAAAAGCGTGGGGATATTCGCTGCGAACTGACATATCTTACACTTACGAATTATAAAATAAACTTATAAATCGGCGATGGACGCTAACCTTCACCCACCTTAATACATAAGCGGAATCGGGTCGTCCCATGACGCGCGGTGAAAAAGCCGTGTCGTTCAAGATCGAGGGAAAAACCTATACCTATTTGCAACCAGGCTGGTGGTGTTCGCTTGACGATCCTGACGACCAGGAAGGGCAATTGGTCGATGAAGACAATCAGATCGCGGATATGGCGCGGCGCACGGCAAAGGCTTTAGCCCACGGGGAAAAAGTGTTCGTGCCTGTGGTGATCCGCGCCATTCGTGTCATATGTGGCTTGACGCAACGGGAGGCGGGCAAGGTATTCGGTACGGGTGAAAAATCGTTTGAAAAATACGAGAGTGGAGAAATTCACCCCTCAGCACCGACCAAGCGGCTGCTCAAGTTGGCAATGGAGCGACCAGAACTGTTTCGGTTGCCGGAAAATCGGCAAGTAGATGTTTTCCCTGACAATGACGGCGCATTTGTCCATGAAGCTTTACGTGCAGCCCATATTGATCGGCTTTATTCACCCCTATTTGCCGAGTCAAAACGTTCTTAAACTTTCTTGCAGGGTGAGAATCATGAGATCTGCTTAAGGGGACTCCAAGAAATAAATTATCCAATTCTCAAACTCGACTTACTTCTTCTAATCCCCCTGGTCCCTGCTCTGTGCTCTCTTGCAGATTGATTATTTTTTTATTTGGAAGTTTCTTAGTTTAAAACCTTGAAGCTAGCGATTTTCCATGGTTGGATGGTAAATGATGGTGTCGTTTTCAGGGAATTTTCTAGCAAATCTACTGACTCTCCCAACGTTAATCCCAAATCACTCTGCAAAGATAACTCAGCTATTTCCCCGTGAGATTCATAACATCGGAGAATCCACTGTTCTTTGTCATCTTCCGCTTGCTTGAATGCCATCAAGATCAGATTTTCCGCTGACAAATTCAAAAAGCTACTAACAGGAGGTAAAGACTGACTGTTCTCTCCTAGGGAAGTCAGTTGTCTTGGAGCGAAATCCAAATCTACAAGCAGTGGTAAATTTAATTCATAACCACGTCTGACTGTATGGGCTGACTGCCAGCTACCAGCATGAGGATACAAGGCATAAGTAAATTGATGAAACCCTCTGTCAGCTTCAGGATCGGGCCAATTAGGACTACGTAGTAGTGTTAGGCGTAGTTGATTATTCTGGCTATCATAACCATATTTGCAATCATTCAACAAACTGACACCGTAATGATTTTCTGTTAAATCTGCCCAACGCAGTGCAGGAACTTCCCATTTTGCTTGTTCGGCTGGAGTTTCGGGTTTGGTGGAACGGCGAATCGTACCACATGGAATTTCGTAAGTGGCATAGTCAGCCTCTACACTTAGAGGAAAAGCAGCTTTCACTAACACTTGACGTTCTTGCCAGTTCACAGTTGTTGCTATTTTCAGAATAGGCGATCGCATTTGTAAAATGTAGTCCTGGCAAAACTCCGAGTCTCCCAGTTGACGCACAACCCGTAGCCGACTTTGCACTGTTCCTGATTCCAGCCACTCAATGGATTTCAATTGAGGTGATGCTAAGGAGTGCTGGGCATAATTAGGATCGATATTCCAAGCATCCCAATATTGCCCGCTATCTCCAAAAACTTGTAATTTATTACCACCTTCAAGACTGAGAACTTCTTTATTATTAACCTTGTCAAACACACTAGACAAATCACCTGTTTGCTCATCCACAACAACCCGTAAAAATTCATTTTCTAAGGTGAATTTTTTCGGTAATAATTGTTCTTTTTGCCCCTCCAAATTCGGGCAAAGCCAAAAGACGCGATAACCGACAGAAGGGATGTCGCTTGCTAAAAATAGTAAAGTTGAAGCTTCACCCAATTGCGACGGCTGTTTTTTTCCAGAAACATCATAAATCTCCCATCCCTGGTAAGTTGAGGGCGTTGGTAAAGCAACGGCTACAACTTCCGAACGCTGCCAATTGAGAGAATTGAAAACAACAACAGGTAAACTGTCGGGTTGTGGTGGTTCTGGTAAGCTTAGATTGGATGCGATCGCTCTTAAAGACTTCTGTAATATCTCATTACCTACTTTTTCTACCTCCTGCCAAGTGGGAAGCGCATCCACATAAACTTGGTTAATTGAAGTTCCGGGTAGAATATCGTGAAACTGATTGAATAAAACTTTTTTCCAAGCCGCTTCTATTTCATTTGTGGGATATGTCACCCCACAACTTATCTTTGCCAAAGCAGCAAACAATTCAGCTTGATACAATAACCCTTCGCAACGACGATTCCAGCGTTTTTGGTCACCATGAGTAGTATAACAACCGCGATGAAATTCGAGATAGAGTTCATCTTCCCAAGTCGGGAAGAAAGTAGCGGAAGGGTGAGAAGTAGAAAGTTCTGATTGAATATTCCGTAAATATTTTTCAGCCGTCGTAAATTCCAAGTGAGGGAAGAAAGGTGACTTGTTCAAGCGTTGGGCAATTTCTAGCATATCACGGGTGGGTCCTCCACCGTGGTCGCCGACGCCAGGAAGCCAAAGGGCTGCATCCAAACCAGTTTGGGTTTGCCATTCACACGAGTAAGATGCCATTGCGATGGGATCGATGCTTTCACCAATGCGTGCAGACATCAGGCTAAAGACTTCACTACCATCAGGCGATCGCCACCAAAAAGCACCATGTTCAAACTTAGTTGTGTCATTCCAAAGCAACTTCTGAGTGACAAAATACTCAATACCAGCACTGGCAAAAAACTGCGGTAACGTTGCACAGAATCCAAAACTATCTGGTACCCACACCACAGGAGAAAGCTTACCAAATTTTTGCTGCACATAGCGCTGACCATACAATAATTGCCGGACAATTGATTCACCAGCAATCAAATTTAACTCTGGTTCAACCCAAAAACCCCCGAGAACCTCCCAACACCCATCTGCTACCGCCTGTTGAATCGCCGTAAATAAGTCCGGACGATTTTCTTCAATCCAGGCATAAAGCGCCGGAGTAGAATGGCAGAAAATTAATGGAAACTCTTGCTGAAGCTGAAGAACAGACTCAAAAGTGCTTTGTGCCGCCCGCCAAGTTTCACTCACAGGCCACAACCATGCTAAATCTAAATGAGCATGACCCAACAGATATATTTTTGATTTCGGAGTTTTAATTTTGGATTTGAGAAGCTTTTCTCTGACAGCTAAAAACGTTTTCTCTAATTTCTCTGCTTGCTCAGTGCCGATGTTCATTATCTCTTCCACGGCTTGCAAGAGAACATCTAAATTCTCAGGCTCAAACTCCAGATAACGCTGCATCACAGCTAATTCGTCGGCCACAAAACCCGCATCGGGGCGATCGCCATCAGTCGATTCGTACAGGAGTTGCGATTTTACCAACGCACCATCACAATGGCTCGGACTTACCAAACGCAAAGCCACGAGCAACTCTTCTCCAGGAGTTACCCCAGAACTCAAGAGTACTCTGGGTGAACAATCAAACAAATCTCCCTCAACAACCAACTTTCCATTCACATAAATCTGTGCTGAGTCTGCCCACCAGTGTAAAGCCAACCGCAAAGATAAACCTTGTAGTGCATAGCCCTGCAAATCTTGAGGAATAACTAATTTTTGCACTAGCCACAGGACTTTTTGCCCGCCAGCCCAAGCCACATATCCTTTATTATTGACTTGAGCAAGACTCCATTTTAACACACTAGATTCAATGAGATCAGCCACAGCCAAATCAGTTTCCAGAAACCTCCAGTCTTCCTGAATGTTTACCTGACAACAAGATCGCAGCTTCTCAATTGCTGCCAAGATGATTTCTGTGTTGAGTGGGGGTACGAGCATAATGAATATTGTTATGGTAGCGATCGCTGACTTTTAGTCTACACTCCAGTCATAAAGAGTACACAGATTACGCGAACAAGCCGAAGCGAATCCACAATTGTCGTGCTGCAATTTGTGGTTGACTATTCATCTGTAAACTATCGACTGTGGTTCGTCCAATTGCGGTGGTGCCTATAATTGCACCAGATGCGTCATCCACCTGAAAATGGTTGTCCCACAAATCTTGTCTTGGATGAAACAAACGAACCGAGGTGTTTGAATCAGGATCAACTCCGCTAACACGATTCCCTTTACGGACATTGCATGAACGACAGGCGAGTGCTAAATTTTCTTTTGAGTCTGCTCCTTGTTTGCTAAGTGGTGTAATATGTTCGATTTCAAACGGGAAGTTAAAAACAAGTTCGGGAGCGTGGCAATATTCACATCGATGACTAGCTCGGTCAGCAACCAATGTATAATTAGGATTCATTGGTTTGATGACTGTTGTAGTAGAGACGCTGTTCGATCTGTTGCCGCTTTGAGTTCAGCCTCGACGAGACTATCTAACTCAACTTGCAGTTCTTTTGAAAGTGACTTTCCCTCATCGCGTGCTGTTCTCCACAAATCCATGAGGTTAGACAAACGTTTTTGCTGATCAACACTGAAAAATTGGTCAGAATGAAAACTTTGGAGCAACAGTAACGCACTAAATTCATTTTCACCTAATTGGGCGCTTAAAGCATCTAGAGCTTGTCCCGCAGTTTTACCAATAGAGTGTTTATCACCTGCAACAGCACGATAAGACTTCTCACCACTGGCATCATATATAGGTAAAATTGTTACTGTTGTCATTTAAAATCTCCACGGGACTCTCACCATATCTGTGTTCAGATCAGTGGTGGGTAGTTTACGTTCCTCAGCATATATTCTACAATAATCTATAAAAATAATTTAATTTCAAGCCAGATTAGGGATTTGGGTTCTGACTTTCGATAAAATTGGACAACAATTTTCAGATAGGTTTGTTCATTACTATGCCTTCTGCACCTACTAGTCGCTACAAAAGCAGGCTTTTTAACTTTTTACATCAGAAATCTCAGCAATTGAGCGATCAACTACAGCTAGCATTCCGCCATGTAAAAGTTACTACGAGTTGGTCATTAGAAGCCCTACTTCAGCCACTGTACTTACTGTTTCAAAAAGCTATTGATTCTTCTGGCAAGCAGTTGCACTCAAGGGATCAGCAACACCAGTCGAAATTACAGTCGGAAACACCTCTATCAACTGATACTCCTATTCAGTTAGTGCTAGCTACACTAGGGAAAATGGCAGTGGGTGAGGAGAGGAAATTAGATCGCCGCTCCCTCTCTATTCCTATAGTGCGAGGAATTGCTTCAGATCTAGCAAATCGCAATCTAGTTCTGGTAACTGACAAAAATATAATTCTGAACATCTTAACACGGCAGCAGCAGGAAAAACTGCAAAATCGAATTATTACAGAAGTCGCTAACTACTGGCAGAACTGGCAATTGACTCATGTCAATGAGGAAACAAAACTTTTATCGGAAATCGACAGTTTGTTGACAAAAATGGCTGGGAGTATTCCAGATAAAACACCTGTACTACCCCAAAGCATGGTGACAGAAAGCAGAGAATCTACATTCAATCCGGCTCCAGTACTGGTATCTATAGATACAATGGTCACGAATTTAGAATCAAAAGCTTTAGTACCAGTATCTCATGTTACTGCGATTGTGCAGTCTCAAACTTCTAAACTTGCCCAAGTTATTCAGTTAATTTCCCAGCCAAGAAAAGTGAGTGATGACACAGTAGATCGTACCCTGATTACAGCGTTGATTTGGGGAGCGATCCATTTTTTCTTTGGCGGCAGAAATGATAAAAGTCTCAAAACTGGCAATCAATTATTACAACAACCAACGTCCTTCGCTTTGCCCAAAAGTCTTCCTTTACAGACAGAAGATTTAACAGATCCTTGGCTTACCCCGAGCGATTTGTTCGGTGATTCCCAACAACAAAGCGATGCCTGCGGTGGGCTACGCCTACGCCAATTCCGAGTATCTCCCCAAAATACAAACCCTCTTCTCCCCTCTCAAGAAACAAAACATTCTTTCCAAAACTTTGTGAGTACTTCCCAAAAGTTTTTGAGAAAATTTCCATCTAGAACTGGTTTGGTACCATTAGGAGAAACTAGAACAAAAACCGACAACCTTTTACAAACTCACCCACTAAAAACGACGACAACTGAGCATTTTGAGACAAAGTCTACGGGACAGAAGATTCTGTCCCGCGAGCTTTGCGAAGTTTTTGAAGAAATTCTCAATAACCAAACTGATCAACCACCTCAAAATACAAAGTCTGCGGGACAGAATCCTCTACCCCCCGAGCTTTGCGTGAAATCTGTCGGACAACCTCTTCTGCCTAGAAGACTTCCCGAATCGTTTGTCCGTTTTTGTCTAGGAAAAATAAAGCCGCAAAAACTCTTGTTGCGTTCTGGAAAAGACTCATCGTTCAAGATAACGGCAAGACATCAGGTGATGAAAACAACACAGAGTCATGAGGAGACAAACAAACTTGATATAACTAGTGACTTAACTTCAACAAGAAAACAAGGAGAAAGAAAGAACTTTCTGCGTCTCACCACATCCTTTATTTCAAAATTTAAAACTGAAAGTCAAAAACAAGAATCTCAATTACAGCAACGCCAAACCAACACAGTCGAGGCAAAGCCAGACTGGATAGAAATCAAAGCAAAGTCATTAGGATACGTAAAGCACCCTCTAGAACAAGTTCTACAATGGCTTGACCGTCTTATGGTTTTACTGGAAGATATATTTCTGAGAATTCTACACTTTTTACACCAACTTTGGAGAGTTAAGAGTTAGTAGGGGCTTCTTTGTCCTTCTTTAAGAAGGCTCAATCCTTAGTCATGATTATCAGCTTGTTGAACCTGCAACTGTTGCACTACTTCAACTGATAAACCAGTAATTCGGGCGATCGCGTCGATTGACATTCCAACAGAGAGCAAGTTAACGGCGATTTGACGTGCTTTCTCCTCGCTACCTTCGGCTTTACCCTCAGCTTTACCCTCGGCTTTAATAGCTTGATAAGTAACTGATTCTTGCATAAGTTCTTTTCGCAGCAATTGTTGAACGATGTCCTTCTTTAATACTAGCCCAGCTAGAACAAACGCCGATGCGGCGATATTACTCTGTGTTTGTTGGTTGTCGATGAGAGAAATTGCTTGAGCAACTTGTTGTAATACCTCAGTGCGGTTGTCGGCTTGACTCAAAACTGCAAAAGGTAATAACCCTGGAGATTGTAAAAAAATACTTGTCGGTTGTTCCCACAGGCGAATTACTTGAAACCGATGAAAAGTTTCTTCTAAAGTAAATGTTGTTGTTTGAACTAATTGAGAATCAGTTTGTTGCAGATAGATGACTGCTTGACGCATTTGCTTACGAGGAAAACGCCGATATACTCGTAACCGATAATCAATCATCCGAAAGGGAATATTAGGTTTAGGTTGTGTTTGAAACTCTACATGAAGCACGACTTCATCTGATTGCAGCAATATTAAAGCATCAGCACGAATAGGTTCTAAAGATAGTTCGGAAGGACTTAATTCAGTTAGTATAATTGATTATCCTAACAACCAACTAGCAAAGTCGCTGGAAAAGTTTTCAGCGAGAAACTTACAAATGTTATCAAACATGGAGGATGTTTATTTTTCTCAGTCAGTTCCCGATTCCAAATCATATCTGCCCAGATGTCAGATATGAGCGCTTGTTTACTTTCAACCTCAATGTGTGATCACCAAGTATTCCTTATCATAATACATACTTGTAGTAGGAGCATTTTCTCTCAAAAACTACTTCTTTCTACGACTTCATGAGCAAGCTCAATTAATAATCTTGCACCACCCCATTGACTACAGGTTTAACTTCAGAATTATCAGTGAATGGATTGGTTCCACCACTCCAGTTAAAGTCGTTGATTTGGAAGCTGATGCCGCCTAATTGCAAATCAGGATTGTAGCGAAGGGTAATTCCATAAGTGCGGCGGCTATATTCTACAATGTAGTCGGTGCTGATGCTTCGTCCGGTATCTAAGTTGATGGTTGTTTGAAAGCCCAAACGAAATGGGCCATAGATTTGCTGTATCAAGCCTGCCGTGAGGACTCTGTTATCGACAGAGCGATCAAACAAAAAAGGTGATAAGCCACTGTTGAAACCTTGGGAGTATCTAATATTAAAGGCGCTATAATCCAAAAAGTCTCGAGAGTCATGACCGATCTGTCCTTCTAACCCGATGGTACCATTAAGGGTAGATTGGTTATCACCATTACCATAAAGACTGGTGACACCGGTGAGGGAGGCAACTCCGCGAAGGAAGGGAACGACTAGGTTTGGCGTGTATCGCAATCCTTGTGTAGGGGTAGCTGGTAATGGTTTACCTCGCCATAAAAAAACGCCCCCGTCAATAGTGGCACTGGCTTGGATGCGACTTAGGGAGATGCGATCGTTTTGTCGGTTTGCAGAGAGTAAGTCTTGGCGATCAGTATTGGCATTAATGTACTGTGCACCTCCTTGATATCTCAGGGTAAAGCCTGTAGTCCCTAAAGGAATGATTGGAGAGGTGATGACACCGCCAATACTACTTTGAACTGTTTGATAACCAAGGGAACCATTGTAGAGGCGATCGCGGTAGCTTGATTCGAGTGTCACAATGTAAGGGTTGACGGCGCTTAATCCCTGACGCAGGCGCAAACTTGCCCGAAGTAAGTCTGGCAGTCTATCCGAATCTAGAGTTGGTAAAACTGCATAACCCTGGATCACAGTCTGCGGACTTAAGGCAGCATTAAGTCTTGTCTTTAAACCAAAAAGATCTGCTATACCATTAGGATTGCTAAATGCTTTCTGAACGAAGAACTGAGGTGTGACGCTAAGACGAACCGATCCTGTGTTTATTGGTTGGAAACTACGTTGAATAAATATACCTCCCCGTTGCCCTGAATCATAGCCAAGGGAAAATAGTGTAGGACTTACATCACGTTGTCTACGATCAATGACTTGTTCATCTCGAGGGATGGGGACAGAGAAATTTTGGTCAAATACCAGACGCTGTCGTACTGTCTTCAGGCGATCTACTAATGGTGATTCTCGTGTGAGAGTTATTTTATCTGCACGTAACTCCAATTCTGGTGGGGAAAATGGATCGTTGGTGATCCGAACATCTCTTGCCTGCCAGCCTTGAGGATAGAAATCAACATTTGCGGCTTCAAAACGCAGTCGCTTAACTTGTCCTCCCGGTTGGGTGGGATTTCCTCTACGACCTACATTAACATTAACTCCTGCACGACCGTTCGCTTGTAGTGGTTGATCGGCTGCGATGCGATCGCTTAAAGGAGCCAGTGATACTCCACCTGTCGTCAAATCAGGGGATGGATTTGTGTCGAAAGAAAAATCTCTTTGGGCTGAGGGTACATTAATCTCGCCTCTGCCACTTTGTAAATTTCCGCTATCTTGGATAAAGTTGTACGTAAAGCGTTGTCCGCGCAGTGTTTGATCGCCTCGCCTCAACACGATATTCCCATCTCCCACTGCAAACAAGTTGTCTAAACTAACTTGCAAGCGATCAGCATTCAAGACAGATCTATCATATCGGACGACTACATTACCAACTGCGGTGACAACTCGTCGCTGTGAGTCGTACTCCTGTCTATCGGCAATAACTTCAATAACTTTCGTTGTTTGTACGGCTGGAGTTGTTTTTAATGGTAAATTTTGTTGCTCTTGGTTGCTACGGGTGGGAAATGGCAATTGAGCTGTTTGGCTGCGAGACTTGAATACTATAGTAGAAGGAGTTGGCGGTTGATTTGTTTTGCTTTGAGAGTTGAATTCTACTTTGAATGGTTGTGTTTGTCCAACACTCGGCGATTGCACAGTGTTCGTATCACTCTGCTCTCTTTGTTGAGCTAATTTTTCAACTAAGAGTTGCGCTTTGGAGTGAGATAAGCTTTTACTTTTCGTCAGAGTTGAAGAAACTTGCTTGCTGACATCAGGGTTGCGTAGACGCGGAGCGGCTTGTCGCCAGACATCGCCTTCAACCTGCTCTATGGGATAACCGATTCCTAGCCCATCGCCTAAGGAAGCCGCACTTTTAGCTGGAGTCACTGGTGAAAATTCCGGTGGCAAAGTTTCTGGCTGACTAGGGATCGGCAGTGTTTCGGCAACAGTTAACTGATTTTTCTTTTGGGTATCTCTAGAAGTTCTAGGAGTTTCCTTTTGTTTCTCATTCTGTTTGTGCTGCGTCTTAATGTCAGTTTCTAAGCATGACACACAAGATAATCGTCCCATGGAAAGGGGATTTGCAGCAGGTTGTGAATGTTCAACAGAAGAAGATGTTGCAGGCGGCAGAACAGGATGAAGCATATTTCAGCACAATCAAGCTAACAAACAGCCAAATTAAAGAGTCGGAAGGACCAACTACACATTTTGCCTTCCGACTTTGCCTTCTGCCTAGCCTACTCTAAGCGCTTTCGCGCAAATCTCGTCTGGGGCAACTTGGGGAATTGGAGGATATTTATCCGTGTTTTGACATTGAGGAGGAAATTATTAAACTCTAGTTTAAAGTCTATAATTCTCTACCTTTTAGCAGTTGCGGATAATTTATCGCTATTCTACTCCAGATCGCGACGACCGGGGTTGCGTGCGGGATCGCTTGACAAAAACCCAAAAACAAAAGTACCGACAAATAAAGCAACAACTACATAAACGATGATTTTTAAAGTCAGCATGGGGAAAATCTCCTTTGGCTATGGGTAGCTTAAAGTTTAAAAGATAACCTTTCTATCTTACCGAAATCTCATCCCTTTTTTGGAGGTGATATCGGGATTATAGAGGAGACATAAACAAGGAAAGTGGGGGAATTGGAGAAAAATCTTTCTCCAATTCCCCCTCTCTCCTACTCTAGTCCTCTGTGTATCTTTTATACCCGCTCCCCATTCCCCTTGATCAGGTTCTTTGAGAAAGCGGCTTTCCTTTACTATAGGTTTTCTGACTTGACTTGTAGATGTGCTAGGGCAGAAGTTTTGGACTTGTTAGTGTTCTCGACGTTAATGAGCGGTTGAGGTTTCCAAATGGCAGATTTTTTCTCAATCTGACACGGCTCCCTTCTAAACGCGGAGAAAGACAACGTCTTTGAGTTTCCACATCCCTAATTACCGCTCATCAACTACCAACTATCAGATATGCCGCGCCTAGTACCGCAAGGCGTTCGTCAAAAGTCACTCATTCAAAAGTGTTATAAATCAAGGCTTCTGGCTGTTTGAAATGGTGAACCAGCGCGAATGACGGCTTAGCCCTCGCTAGGCGACTCGACTGGTGTTAGCGCAGCGTTAGCGATCTTCGAAGCGTTAGCGTCAGCATTAGCGATCTTCGTAGCGTTAGCGACGAAGGAGCGTCGGAACGAGCGTCAGGGTTGCTTTATTTACGCGCCCGCTGTACTAGCAACTTTGTTTACCAAGTAAGTTGGCATCAATAAACATAACTTTTATTGGCTCAACTTACTTATCATATAAAGACTTAATAAAATCTCTTAAAACTTCTCCCATAGAAACTTTTGTTTTTTCCGCATACTCTTTGAGTTTTTCATACTCCTGCTCTGTCACCCAAAACTGAATCTTTTTTGTTCTTGACATATTCCTATTTTTACTCCTATATTGGAGTAAGAAAAAGATGGATGATCAAAATCAAGTTGTTAGTAGGTTGAGCCAGTAAAACCTTGTACCGCTTCGCGGAAGTCAAAAGTCAAAAGTCAAAAGTGTTATATATCAAGGCTTTTGGCTATTTGAGATCGTCTACTTATTTCTGTAGACCTGTAGTAGATATGTAAACAAGTTTAGAGCGGCAGTGAAGTCCATAGACATGGATAGAACATATTGTAGAGACACGATGAGTGAAACTTCTCAACAATTGTCTTTGGTTTGACGCATAATTCATTTCTCTTGATGTCTTGTTAACAACTAACTGCTAACCATTAACAATTACTCAGCTACATTTGTGTTGATTTATGCCCACTTGCCTCTAAATAACAGCTAAATATGTGGTTAATAAATGTAACAACTGCTGACTAAGGACAAATGAGCCTAAATGCCTCAACTATTTCAAAACTTCTATTCTAGAATGGCGAACCAGTTGATGTTCTTTCCTCCAAGTTTGAGGAGGCATTCCATTATGTTGACGAAATTGGCGGGAGAAATGGCAGGCATTTTGATATCCTAGTGCTGTCGCTATCTGTTCTATTGTCCGGTTAGTATCTTGGAGTAAAGAACGTGCTGCTTGCATCCGGCGCTTGACAATCCAACCGTTTACTGTATCTCCTGTTTGCTTAGCAACTCTGTTAGTTAAATAAGCTGGTGAATAACCAACTGCCTCCGCCACATCACACAAAGTGATTCCTTGATCGAAATTGGCTTCAATAAAATCAAAAACTTGTTGGAGTTGTGGATGAGTGGGAAACATTGACTCAGGATCTGTCGAAACAGGGCTTTCAGATGGCGTTTCTGAAAATTTCCGGCAGCAAGCGGCATACCAGTAATCGACTAATGTAGATTGCTTTTCTAGTCGAGCGGCGATCGCTCTCAGCAGATTCTCAACAGTTGATGGTTTAGTGAGATAGTCATCTGCTCCTAAATCCATGCCTCTGCGCAAATCTGCCATGCTGCCACTTCCCGTCAGAAAAATAAAGGGAATAATAGCTGTGACGGGATCTTGGCGCAGTATACTCAGAACTCCATAACCATCCATATCCGGCATGGCGATATCGCAAATCACTAAGTCTGGAAGATGTTCTTGTGCTTGCTGGATACCGACTGTACCGTTTTCAGCACCTATACTGGAAAAACCTTCAGCTTCAAGACCTGCTAAAAAGAGGTTGCGGGTTGTAGTATCATCTTCGATGACTAGAATTTTTTTCGACGATTCCTGCATCATTTTTAATCTCTAGAATGTGAGGGAGCTTATCTGTTTGCTGAGTTCTTGGGTGTTATCTATGAGTTATCGGTCAAAATTTAAGACTTCTTCTTGCTCTACTTTGATGGGAGCTTAAGAGTAAAAGTCGTGCCTAAACCTACTTCACTTTCAACAATAATTTTACCGCCATGTAATTCTACAAGAGTCTTTACGATTGATAGCCCCAGTCCAGTGCCTGGTATACTGTCAACATTACTCCCACGATAAAAAGGCTCAAATATCTGTTGTTGATCCACTACAGGAATCCCAATTCCTGCATCTTTCACCTTAAAAACTACATGTCCAGGTTGACAAAAAATTTCTAAATCTACTTTGCTGTCTGCACATGAATACTTAATAGCATTTGAAAGCAAGTTTGTCAGGATGTGTTGTAGCAGTTTTGGATCTAGATAGGCTGTTTCGCAGTTACCTTGACTGACAAAATTGACTAATTTTTGGTTGCCATCAGCTAACTGCATTTGTGCTATAATATCACGACAAAACTGATTAAGGTCGAGGGGTCTTGGGTCACACTTTAATTTAGCTGCTTCTGCTCTACCAAATAGCAGAATTTCATCAAGTAACTCACTAATTTGTTGGACAGATGCTTGGATCATATCGAGATAAGATCGGTTTTTCTCCTGAGTCCAATGATGAATGTGCCGCTTCAGTAAGTCAGCAGAGAATGAGACAACGTTAAGCGGTGTGCGGAACTGGTGACATAGCATGGAGACAAAGCGTTCTCTGAGTTCGCTGAGTCTTTTCGCCTGATCGAGAGCTTGACGCAGTTCTAAATCCGCTTGTTTATAATCAGTGATATCAATCGCTGTGATCAGTTGAACTGGTTTTTTTGCGAAATCTAACACTCCATCAAGGACTTCCACAGTACAAGCTAACCACCGCTCCATTCCGTTTTTTGCAATAATTTGCATCTCCTGATATTCACAATAGCCTGCACCTCCATCTTGTTTGTGTACCTGCCTCAGCTTTCTGCTTTTAATAAGTTGGTGTATATCAAAGTCATTTAGCAATTCCTTTTGAGTGTAGCCAGTGAGAACCTCTGCTGCGGGATTTACATAACAAATATGTGCATCTTGTATAATAAAAATACTGGCATCTGTTGTTTCTGCTAAAATCCGAAATCTTGCCTCGTTCAGCTTAAGTGCTTCTTCTGTGCGTTTTGATTGCGTAATGTCCCAGATACTCCAAACTCTGCCAACAACTTTGTCATCAATCCGTTGCGGTTCTGAGTAGTGTGCAAGTATTCTGCCATCCTTTAACTCAATTAAATCGTAGCTCTCGTAATTTGAGTTACCGGGCAAATCCCAAATAGCCTTGAGAAAAAGTTCTGAATCTTTAACTTTACTTAGGAAAAAGGCTTTGGCTAGATCAGATGATTTTTTTGATATACCGATAGATCTAGGTATTTGCCACAGATCAACATATTTGCGATTATAGTAAAGTATTTCGCCTTCAAAATTCACTGCAAGTATGCCGTTAGCAGTAGATTCCAGAGTAGAACGAAGTATACACAGAGACGCTGCTAGTTCATTTTCCGTTCTTTTATACTGCACAACTCCTTGCTGTAGATTTACCTGAAGGCTTTCTATATACTGTTGGCGTATCTCTGATCGCTCTTCAAGCATTTCGCTCACAAAAGTACAACCTATCTCCGTACCTTGATATTCAACATACTTAATTTTGACTTCTACAGAAGAGTTCCAACCGCCCTTTTTCTCATAATGAGACTTATAAGTGAGAGAACCATATCGCTGAAGACTTCGCCATTGTTCCAATCCATTGTTTCGCCAATGAACATCTATGTCTTGCAGTTTCATTGAAAGTAATTCTTCACGAGAATACTCACTCATGCTGCAAGTTGCATCATTTACATATAAAAACTGCGAGTCTGCCCCTATGCAAAAAGCAGCATCGGCAATATTGTTAACTAAAAATTGAGCAAATTTCAATCCTTCCCACTGCAATGCTAATTGAGTGTCAGATTCAATAAGTTCATATTTACCAATACTCATTGCCCCTCCATGCCTTTCCATAAATTGGCGAAATAAATAGCCATTCTCGGGCTTGTACTCAAAATCTCAACTTTCTATAAGGCTGTTAATTTGTTTGCCACTTACAATATTTACCAAACTTCTTAAGAAAATTAATATATCTTTATAAAATCTTTAAAAAAATAATCACTAACAATTCAAGTAACACCTTTGGTATATTTTATCGCTACTATATTGTTAATATACTGAGCTTCTCGTCAAATAGAGCGCGTATATAAACTAATTCTTGAAATGTCAAAATTGCTACTTTGAGCCAAAAAACTATGAACAGCGAACTACTCTTTGAGGAAAGCTTTCGTAGTCCGTTGCATCTTGATTCTCTATTCATAATTTTCATTGGTAGATGCATAGTAATCTAGAAAGTGGATTTGGAAATTTGTACAGATATACAGTCAATTAGTTTTTGCTTGCTCAAGAAAACTCCCAAATGACGCAAGAAAACATGTACTTATTAAGCTTGTCTCTTGCAACTTAATTCCTCAGGAATTTTACTATGGAAGACCAAATTTCTATCAACTGCGTATTAGATTTATGTTAAGTTATGTTAAGTCCGTAAATATTCTGACGCATCTACCTGAGGGAGTAGAATTACTATAAGCAATATGGTAAACCGGAATACAAATATTTGTACAATTAGCTAGCTTAGACAGGCTCTAGTCTTGAGGTTTAAGTAAATATACTTTCTAAAAATTCACGAGTTGGATAACGTTCTCAATCAAAAAAGATAAAAGTATAAAATGCTACATAAATCAAATAGCAACTATCAAAAGAAATAGATTCATAGACTTAGTAAGGTAGATATTTTTTTAGTAAAAATAACGACAAAATAGACAAACCAATCAAAAGATTATGTATTGCACCTTTGTCTTCAGCTTATGTAGGCTTGTCTTCAAGCACCATCTGAATTAGTTTCACTTTGAAGAAGGAAGTGTTCAATTGGCGGCGAAAACAGCTTGCAATTTTTTTCAGTGTTCAGTCAAAAATTAAAGGTATTGAAAAGAACTCAAAGTTTGAATTTACATATTGCTAAGGCTGTGAGTAAAAGTGCAGCATATATTGAATTAGGCGAACTAACAGGCATATGGTAGTTTCCGGAAATACGTAGAAGCGATGATGAAAAACTACACTCAAACAACTTCTCCAACCAGCAACAAGCCAGATCGAGAATTGCAACCCAATGGCTCTGTAGGATCTCTTAATCAAAGCAAACTCGATCTCATTCAGTCAAGTGGTAGCTCCAACACATCTGTTTTGTCAGAAACAGACAATGCAGTATCTACAGTTACGGTTGCCGATGCGATCGCGACTATGCTAGAAAATTTGGGAGTGTGCTGCGCCTTTGGTGTAGCAGGCGGTGCGATGGCAAGCCTTTGGGGTTCGCTATCAAATAGCCTTATACAAGTCTTAAACTTCCGTCATGAATCGGGCGCAGCCTTTGCAGCAGTTGAAGCCTACTTTGCGAGTGGCAGTCCCACTGTCGTTTTTACTACAGCAGGACCAGGGATCACGAATGCCTTGACCGGGTTATTTGCTGCGCGTGGTGAGGGAGCAAAAGTGATTCTCCTATCAGCTTGCACCTCAGCACCGCAGCGTGGACGATGGGCAATTCAAGAAACCAGTACCACCACACTGCCCACCGAAGGGATATTTACTTCGGGGACACTGTTTAACTATGCTACCACAGTAGAGTCAGCTGCTCAATTACCGCAGATTTTCCGCATCTTAGCGCTTGGTTTATCACAGCCAGGAGGATTTGTTGCTCACTTAAGTATTCCTACTGCTGTCCAAACAAGTTTAATAGAAGAGACATCCTTGCCGGGGCGAGGTCTTTCTTGTTCTCTAATCGCACCCAGTCAAGATACAATCAAGAAAACCGTACAGTTACTAAGAAAAGGACCGTTTGCTATTTGGGTAGGATTTGGTGCTCGTGATGCCGCAGAAGAAATCCGCCAACTTGCAGAAAGTACTGGTGCTGCCGTCATGTGTTCGCCTCGAGGTAAGGGTATCTTTCCCGAAGATCATCCCCAGTTTGTGGGTGTCACAGGCTTGGGCGGTCATGCTTCGGTAATGACATACATGCAACAGAATTCTCCTTTACGTACACTCGTGTTAGGAACGCGCTTGGGCGAACCAACTTCTTTCTGGAATGCAGCGATGGTTCCTCCGGGAGGATTTGTGCATGTAGACATTGACCCAACAGTAGCGGGTGTCGCTTATCCACAAGCTGAAACTTTTGCTGTGCAGTGTGACATCAAAGTATTTGTGCAAGCACTGTTAGAGCAAAAAGAACACCTGGCAAGTGCCTCCGCACAAATGCTTCCTTGTCCCGAACGCGAATTCGTGGAACCTCGTGCAGAATCTCCAGTCCGACCAGAAGTGTTGATGGAAGCAATTCAAAAAGTCATTGTTGAAGGTAGTGATGCGATCGTCATGGCTGAGTGCGGTAACTCGTTCACTTGGTCCACTCACTTTCTCCAATTTTCCCAGACAAATCGCTACCGAGTCAGCACTGGAGTCGGCGCAATGGGTCATGCTGTCACAGGAGTCGTCGGTGCAGCTCTTGCAAGCAACAATAAAGCAGTTGCGATCGTTGGGGACGGTGCAATGCTGATGAATAACGAGATCAACACAGCAGTCAAATATCAAATCCCCGCTATTTGGATTGTCCTCAACGATGCCCGTTACAACATGTGCCATCAAGGTATGCAAATGTTGGGAATGACAGGTGCAGACGCAACGATGCCCGAGACAGATTTTGCCATGATTGCTTATGCCATGGGAGCCAAAGGTATCCGCGTCAACAAAGAGTCCGATATCGAAGCTGCTTTAGAACAAGCAATGGCAGCGACTGGTCCAATTGTGATTGATGTCTTGATTGACCCAGATCGACGCGCACCATCAAAAGGACGCAATCAAGGTCTAGCGGCGCAAGGAGTCAAATCGACTCCGGCGAAGAAGACGACATCTCACATTTCATTTCCAAATATTTAACAGCTAATAGGTTCGTAGTTGCGCTTCAGCGCACTCTTTTTTGTCACTGCGCTGAAGCGCAACTACAAACAAACATTAGCGAAACTTAGGTGAACGAGGAGACAAAGGTGAACCTTTTTGAGACTGTTGAAGACATGGGTCACGAGCAAGTCCTCTTCTGTCATGGAAAAAACCCAGATATTAAAGCGATTATTGCTATCCATGACACAAGCTTGGGATCTGCAATGGGGGCAACAAGATTATGGCCGTATGTGAATGAAGAAGCCGCTTTAAATGATGCTCTTCGTTTAAGTCGTGGTATGACTTATAAAGCTGCCTGTGCCAACATTCCCGTTGGTGGCGGAAAAGCAGTTATTATTGCTAATCCTGAAAATAAGACTGACGATCTGTTAAGAGCTTATGGAAGATTTGTTGAACGTCTTAACGGACGTTTTATTACAGGTCAAGACGTAAATCTTACTGCTCAAGATGTCAGAACAATTAGTAGAGAAACTAGTTACGTCGTTGGGGTAGAAGAAAAGTCTGGCGGACCTGCGCCGATCACCGCTCAAGGAGTCTTTCTAGGCATAAAAGCTGCTGTAGAGTTTGGTCTACAGAGTGAAAGTATCGATGGGCTGAAAGTCGCAGTTCAAGGTCTGGGAAATGTTGGAAAAAATCTCTGCCAGTATTTGCACGAGAATGGTGCTAGACTTTTCGTGACTGATATAAGTCCAGAAAAAACAGAGGAAGTCAAACGTCTTTTCGGAGCAACTGTTGTTGAACCTGAGCAAATTTTCTCTCTTGATGTCGATGTTTTTTCTCCTTGTGCTTTAGGTGGAATTCTCAATAGTGAGACAATTCCTCGCCTTCAAGCTCCAATTATTGCTGGTTGTGCCAATAATCAATTGGGTCAGGAGCAAATTCACAGTCAAATGTTAGCAGAAAAAGGAATACTTTACTGTCCGGATTACGTCATTAATGCAGGAGGACTAATCAACGTTTATAACGAAATGATTGGTTATAACGAAGAAAAAGCTTTTAAGCAACTGCACAACATTTACGACACATTGCTAGAGATTTTTGAAATAGCTCAAACACAGCAAACAACGACTAATGATGCTGCAAAGCAATTAGCAGAGCAAAGAATCATGATGGCAAGACATCTCAAAAATCAGCAGATGTCAACTCTATCTTATGCTTTGCGTCAGACTGTAGCCACTGAGGTTTTGGCTCAGCCCTAGTAAACACAAGACACGGGGATACGGGGACGTAGTAAGACAGCGCTCTGGTGGAGGGAAATCCACCGCAGGCGACTGAAGAGTGTGTTGGGGGATGCGGAGAGTACCAACTCCAACTTCACATATCATTATTTCCCCCATTCCCCATTCCTCTCTTGTTTAAGGGGGGATATTGAATATTTAAGGAGTATATAGTGGAAAAAAACACATTTGCGACATCTGCTTATATTGCCACTTCACCTGAGAGTGCCTTTGACTACCTTTGTAGTTTAAAAAACTTGGACGAGTGGACACTCTACAGCCGCATGAAAGAGCAAATTGATGAAGATACTTGGGTTGGTACAGCCTCCGGTTATCACAAAAATCTCTACTATCACGTCAAAAGACTCGAACACCCTCGTTTTTACGGCATTGAGTGGCACTGCGGCTTAGAGTATCAGAAATATTATCAGGTTTACCCAGTCCTGCTTTTCCCTTCCGACTACATAGAGCCGGGAACAGATGAAAAGGGTGTGTACTTTCACTGGCTGAGTTTTGTCGATCCAAAACGGCAGACTCAAATGATTATGCAGGGAATTCACGCGGTACATACTTCCGAGTGTCGTTCTCTCAAAGCTAATTTAGAACGCAAAGCAGGTCTTAACTCCGCAGCCAAGGGACGCTACTTTATTGATACTGACACTATCTACGTCGATGCCCCAGTGGAAATGGGAGTCGAGTTTTTGTCAGATCTCCAGCTAATGGATGATTGGGCACATTTGCTACATGCAGATGGAGAGATAACTGCCCACTCAGGCGAGTTTCGCGATGAATATAACCAAAAGGTAAAACTGACTCTGGAAGTCAAACCCGTGAACAAATGGTACTTGTTGGAGCAGGAGTTCTTTTATCCAGACTACGGATTTTATCAGCGCTCTCCAATGATGCTCATCCCAGCCTCTCATGCTTTCGGTGATCCAGAGGCTCCTGGTTTCGTCCTACATCGGATTACATTCTGGCGATCAGGTGAGTCTTTGCCCCACGGCAAACTTCAGATTGAAGACTTTGGCGCTGAGAGCATGAACATCAAACGTTTGGTTGAAGCTAAGGCAGGCAACCTAGAGTCATTCAACCGTGGAATGAGCTATCTACCGAAGAGTTAATGGTTAATTGTTAGTAGGGGCGGGTTTAATTGTATGACTCGTCGCGTGAAAACGAAAAACATTGTGAAACCCGCCCCTACAGTTGTTACATAGAACAATTAATACCAAACAATCAACAATCAACAACTATCAACTAATAACGGAATGAAACTAGAACAACTTTCTAGAACATCTTTTACAGTAATTGCCGACAGTCTGGATAATCCCAAAGGTCTTTGCTTTGGTCCTGACGGTAGTCTCTACGTGGCAGAGGCGGGAACGGGAGGAAATGGAGCTAGCGTTCCATCACCAAGCGGTCAAGGTTCTTTATGTTATGGTACTACTGGTGCTATCACTAAAATTGAGAATGGTACTGCTAAACGTATATTTACAGGACTCCCTTCCTTAGCATTTCCAGATGGGACTGGAGCAGCTGGTCCTCACGATATCAAGTTTGATGCTACGGGAAAAGCTTATGTTCTGATTGGGTATGCCGCCGCTCCTGCATTACGGGATACCACATTAGGTCAGACTGATTTGGGAAAAATTATTACTCTGGATTTCAATACAAATACATGGATAAGTCTCGTAGATATCGCTAATTATGAACTTATCAATAATTCTGTATCAAGTAATTGTGAAGTTGTCAGTAACCCCTTGTCTTTATATGTAGACGGAGATATAATTGTATTCGTTGATGCAGGAGCGAATGACTTACTCAGTGTAAGTATTGATGGCAGCGATCTTAAGATAATTTCTGCAATTCCTCAACAAATATTAAAGAATCCAATATTCCCTCGTCCTGAGTCCCTCAATTTTGATCGCGGACACGTACCGCCTCCTAGTGCTTATCGTGAAGCACCACCATCGCAAATTAGCATTCAATCAGTACCGACAGGAGTTGCTAAAGGTCCTGATGGCGCATATTACGTCAGCGAATTTACTGGTTTTCCCTTTCCTGAAGGTGGAGCAAAAATCTATCGAGTTGATGCTGATGGTCAATTCACGGTTTATGCAGAAGGTTTTACCCAACTGATTGATTTGGCTTTTGACGCTCTTGGCAACTTGTATGTTTTACAGCACGCCGATCAGTCAGGTTGGAAAGGAAAACTAGATGGTTCTTTGATCAAAATAGCTAGCGATCGCACGCACACAACTCTCCTGAGTGGTAACGGATTAGAATCACCTGCCGCTTTGACCATCGGTCCTGACGGTGCTTTTTATATCATTAACCGAGGTGGTCGTCCAGGAGAAGGGCAAATTATCCGTATTGAGGATAAATAAAAAGTTTCCTTTGTCAACCTACTGTAGTGTATTTAATTCATTGCAGAAGAGCAAGCGAAAACTGTTGGTAAATGGAGTTATAAACCCGAATTCAAACACTTCGGTCATACTGAGTTGCATTCAATGCTCACGTTATGAGCGATCGCTGTTAACACACAACTAACAACTTCTCACGTTAGTAAATCTTCCATCCTTGTAAAAAAAAGTAGCACCTCTCTCATTCTTTATTTCCTGGCAGTGCCAAGAAATACCTCAATACAGTATGTATCAGCAACGAAAAACGTTCCCAGGCTCGTCCTGGGAACGACAAATAGCTTACGTACAAGTATAACTCAATTCATCAGTAGGTAATTATGAAGTTAGTCAAAAATTTGTCCGTCACCTTAGTCAGTGCTACCTTGATGTTTGCACCAGTAGCTGCTAAAGCTCATGAAAAACCTATATCTTTGGAGTACGAAACTTCTATCGGTAGACCTGCTAACCTGGCAAATGGCGAGTTTCCTGGCGTTCCCGGAACCCTTGCTGTGCCTCAGGGTATAGGAGTTGATGCTGATGGAAACGTCTACGTCAGTAACGGTCGTGGTATTGACCGCGTCGATGTATTCGATCCTCAAGGTAACTACATTAGATCAATTGGCAGCAGTGGTAGCGGTCCTGGACAGATCGATGAGCCATTAGACGTCAAATTCAGCCCCGTTGATGGCAACCTCTATGTAGGTGATGGTTTCAATAGCCGCATTGATGTATTCGATCTTCAAGGTAACTTTGTGAGATCCTTTGGTTCCTTTGAAGGTCCTATAGAGGGTAGAGGATTCTTTGGACCTGGGGGTATGCAGTTCGATAAGAGTGGCAATTTGTACGTCGGTGATTTTAGCGCTGATGTCGTTAAAGTGTATGGCACAGACGGTGAACTCATCAAAACCATTGGGAGCTCAGGCACAGGACCTGGGCAGTTTCTAGGTCCTGCTGGATTAAACATCTCCCAAAAAACAGGGAATATCTTTGTAACTGACCAATACAACAACCGCATTCAGGTATTCGATCCACAAGGAAACTTTCTGTATACCTTCGGCAGTGAAGGTCAAGGTGATGGTCAGTTTGAAAACCCAATCGGTATCGAACTGGATGAGAATGATAATATCTACGTAGCTGATGCTGTCAACAGCCGTGTTCAAGTATTCACTAAAAAAGGTAAATTCCTCACATCATACGGTCAACCTGTCACCGATTCATCAGGTAATATCGTACCACCTCCAGCCACAGGTGGACCTTCACCTTATGCCAACCCTCTCGACCTGACTCCAGGTAAATTCAATTGGACTGCAGGCGAACATTATGCAAATGGCAAGCTCTACGTCGGTGATTTCTTCCAAGGTCGCATCCAGGTGTTAGACGTTAAAGGCAACGAAGCTTCCCGTCGGCGATTTCATCGAGGTGGTAGATATTAAAGGTAAAAAAACTGAAGTCTCTGAATAAGAGTACACGACACCTTTAATACCATTTTACGCATATGGTTGATACAAATAGGAAGCACTTCAAGAGGGTGGATCAGGGTGCAGAGGGAAAGAATTAGAGACAAATCATTTGTATCTGGCATTGATAGTGAAATGGTAGAAAAGTGGGTTGACAAAATAAAGCTTCCCTTTTTCAGAGACTTCGGAGCATTCGTTGAGAAAACCTCAATACCGTTTGGGACGTCTATTTGCAAAAGACAGCATTCTAGCGGAGTGGTAAGAGGGAGTTAATTTTTCCTTAGCCCCTTGCTAGAATGCTTCCCTACCAAAAAGAGCAAATTTCTTATCCGAATCTTATTGAGGGGATATCCTCTTAAATTGAGCGAACAGAATAACAAAAAAATTTATCGTTCATCACTGTAATGATTTCAACAATAGAAAAAACAGTTAGCATTACCGACTTACTGCAAAACTGGCTAACTAGGCAAGTTACTGAATCAGGTTGGACTTGGTTGGACCAGAAGAGGACACAAATTAAAAGTGGTGATAACGCGCGAGTATTCTTCACTGCTTTTAGCTCTGTGCCTCGTTATATAGGTAAGAACAATTTAGAGCTAACATCATTCGATTTAAGGGCGGCTTCAGCAGTTCGGATAGGTTGGTTCCCCAAACACTGGACTTTCGATCAAGTTGCACGCACTCTGCTTGTACTGGCTATTCCCCAAGAAAATGCGACTCAGTATCTGCTCACTCTAGAGCAAGTTTTCTCTGCGGCAGATGTTGGCGAATTAGTCGCACTCTATCAAGCTTTACCACTTTTACCTTTTCCGGAATTGCAAAAGAAGCGTGCGGCTGAGGGAGTTCGCAGCAACATCACAGCAGTCTTTAACGCGATCGCCACAGAAAATCCCTATCCAGCAGAGTATTTAGACAATTTGGCATGGAATCAAATTGTCTTAAAAGCCTTGTTTGTCGGCACTCCTCTGCATTTAATCCAAGGGCTTGATCAGCGTGCAAATCCAGAACTAGCAAGAATGCTCGTCGATTACGCCCACGAACGTTGGGCAGCTAAACGCTTAGTCTCTCACGAACTGTGGCGAACGGTAGGAAAATTTGCCGACGCCGCAATTATAGCCGACTTAGAGCGAGTCATCGCAGACCCCGATCCAGTTCAACAAGCAGCAGCTGCGCTTGCACTCTCTGATTGTCCCCTAACACAAGCCCAAGTACTTCAAGCCAGATACCCAAACTTACAAGCCCTCATCCAAGCAGGACAGTTGACTTGGAATAGCTTAGCTTGTAGTGAGGAGTTAAGAGTTAATAACCAACCATCAACCACCAATTAACAATCAACAATTAACAATTAACAAATATGATGTTTATCGATCCCCACATTCACATGACTGCTCGCACAACTTACGATTACCTGATTATGCGGGAGTCAGGAATTGTTGCTGTGATTGAGCCTGCTTTCTGGTTAGGACAACCCCGTACTAGTGTGGGTTCATTTCAAGATTACTTCAGTAGCTTAGTTGGATGGGAGCGGTTTCGCTCAGAGCAGTTTGGTATAAAGCATTACTGTACGATTGGATTGAACTCGAAAGAGGCAAACAACGAAGCACTGGCGAGTGAAGTCATGGAACTTTTGCCTCTGTTCGCTTGTAAAGAGGGTGTCGTTGCTATTGGTGAAATCGGCTACGACGACATGACAACAGCAGAAGACAAATACTTTCGCCAACAAGTAGAACTAGCAAAAGAACTGGAAATGCTGGTGTTAATTCATACACCACATCGGAATAAGAAAGCAGGCACAAGTCGCAGCATGGATGTCTGTATAGAACACGGGTTAGATCCATCAAAAGTCATTGTGGATCATAACAACGAAGAGACAGTACAATCCGTTTTGGATCGGGGCTTCTGGGCAGCGTTTACGATTTACCCAAATACCAAAATGGGAAATGCCCGGATGGTAGAAATTGTCCGCCAGTATGGCAGCGATCGCATCATTGTCGATAGTAGTGCTGATTGGGGGATGAGTGATCCGCTTGCTGTACCCAAAACTGCTCAACTGATGTGCGATCGGGGAATAAGAGAGGCTCATGTACGAGCAGTTTGTTACGAGAATGCACTTGCAGCATACAGCCAAAGCGGTCAGATCTTTGAATCAGACTGGCTCAATGCGTCACCCATAGATCAGCGACAGTTCTTTAACGGTAATTCAGTTCTACGCGGACAAGAACCCATAATTGAGTCAAAGCGAGAATACGCATTGATTGAGTAAGTTTTAGTTGTTAATGGTTGATTGTTGATTGTTGATTGCAAAAAACAACCATTAACCATTAACCATTAACCATTAACTATTAACGATTAACCATTCCCCACTCGCCTGATTATGAACACAGCTATTTCCACAAATCATCGCCTATGGGCTTATCTTCAGATGATGCGCCCTGCTAACATCGTCACTGCATGGGCAGATGTTTTAGCTGGCTTCGCTATTTCCGGATGCATTATCTTGACAACGCTTGAAACTCATTGGGGATCTCTATTGTGGTTGTTGTTGTCTACTACGGGTTTATACGGGGGAGGTATTGTTTTTAATGATATATTTGACTCGGAAATAGACGCAGTAGAGCGACCGGAACGACCCCTTCCTAGTGGTAGAGCATCATATCAAGGGGCAGTACTCTTGGCAAGCGTGCTATTAAGTATTGGTATATTAGCAGCTGCAAAAATCTCGTTGTTAAGCGGTTCATTAGCTTGTGGTGTTGCTGCTGCTGCCATCCTTTATGATGCACTCGGCAAGCATCACAAAATTTTTGGTCCGTTGAACATGGGAATATGCCGTGGGGGCAACTTGTTGCTCGGTGTGAGTGTCGTGTCACCAATGGTGATGCAGAATTGGTTTTTAGCTTTGATTCCCATTGTTTACATTGCTGCAGTGACAACTCTAAGTCGGGGAGAAGTGAAAGGCGGTAATCACAGCAATGGTGTTATAGCACTGGTAATGCTTGCAAGCGTGATTGCTGGACTTTTAGGGTTGGGGTTGTTAAATCATGATCGCCTGCTAGCAGTATTGCCATTCATTGTTTTACTAGCTGCACGAGTTTTAGTACCTTTTATCAAAGCTACACGCGAACCAATTCCAACAAATATCCAGATGGCAGTGCGTGCTGGAGTATTATCGCTTATTGTCTTAGACGCTACAGTTGCTGCTAGTTTTGCTGGTTTGCCATATGGATTGCTAGTCTTAAGTCTATTACCAATTTCAACGGTTCTCGCGAAAATGTTTGCTGTGACTTAAAAGCACCCCACCTGAGAGTATTTCGCCGAAATTCAATTCTAATAAATTGATTATTTATGATTCCAGATAAGCTTAAACAAATAGATCAAAACCTGATTGAACTTCTACGCGATCGCCTGTCACTGTTAACATCATCAGTCCCAAGTACAGAAGAACAACTTGCTTGTGTAAGTCAACTACTTGATCAAGCTGGTATTCCCGAATCAATCTGGACAACTTTCGTTAATAGCTGTCATGCAGCACTAACAACTCAGTCCTCGGGAATTACTGTTACACCTAAAAAAGTGACAATCATTGGTGGAAGTGGCAGAATGGGGAAATTTTTCTCTGAGCAACTTTCAACAGCAGGACATAATGTAAGTCTTCTTGATCGCAAAGATTGGGAAGATGCCGAGCGACTGTTAGGCGGTGCCGACTTAGTTTTGGTATCTGTACCAATTGAACAGACAGTAGATATCATTAAGCGTACAGCTCAATACATGAAGCCAACGGCAGCCTTAGCTGATATCACCAGTATAAAAACCGAGCCAGTTCAGGCAATGCTCGAACATTATTCTGGTGCAGTTATGGGATTACATCCCATGTTTGGACCAAATGTCAAATCGTTTGCCGGACAAAAAATTGTGGTATGTTCGGGTCGGAACGATGATTCATTTCAATGGTTATTAGACTTGATGAGCAGTCAGGGTGGAGATTTAATCGAATGTACACCCTCTGAACATGATCATTGGATGGTGATTATTCAAGCAACACGACATTTTTCTCGATTCAGCCTCGGTGTGTACTTAGCCCAAGAAAAAGTCGATGTAGATCGTAGCTTATCGATGTCAAGTCCCAGTTACCGTCAAGAAATTGACATCGTGAAGCGTTTATTTGCTCAAAGTCCAAACTTATGTGTAGATATTATGCTGGCGACAGAAGATAGATGTCTTGCAATTGTGTCCTTAGCCAATGCTTATAACCATTTAGCAAAGTTAGTGATCCAAAAAGACAGAGCCACATTAATCAAAGAATTTGAAAATACTCAAAGCTTTTTTAAAAGTCAGCAATTAGCGATCTTCTGTTAGCTGTTGGGA
Source organism: uncultured Scytonema sp. (assembly GCA_937873135.1). Lineage (GTDB taxonomy): Bacteria > Cyanobacteriota > Cyanobacteriia > Cyanobacteriales > Nostocaceae > Rhizonema. Next base: position 90,939 of record CALMVQ010000152.1, read on the forward strand.
TCGATTCTCTGTTTCAAGCCTTGGCGTTCTTCGCACGGACAGATTCTTACGGAGGGAAACCCGACTGCGAACTATCCTTGTCTAGGCAGTTTATTCGCGAAAGTTTAAGCGTCAAACAAAAATAATATAGACCAGGGAAAAATATGGTAGTTGATATTAAGCGAACTACAACAATAGATCTGCAACCGATCCGTCAAAGTGTCTCGGTAACATTCGACTACGACGTGTGCTTCACCACAGGTTTGTTTAATTTAAAAAACTCGATGCTAGCATCTGTCATTGCCGCAGACTCTCTTCTAGGACCAAAGAAAGTTTTAGTCGTGGTTGATGGAGGATTGTTAGGGTATTGGCGCTCTTTAATTAAGCAAATTCAAGCGTATAGCGATCACTATGCAAACACATTAAAACTGGTAGCTTCTCCGACGATTATTCCTGGTGGAGAAGCAGCCAAGAACAATCCCAAGTTGGTAGAGCAAATTCACCAACTTATCGATCAAGTGGGACTTTGCCGTCACTCTTACCTGTTAGCGATCGGTGGTGGGGCTGTATTGGACATGGTTGGATATGCAGCAGCAACAGCCCATCGGGGAGTTCGCCTGATCCGTATTCCGACGACAGTGTTAGCACAAAATGATTCTGGGGTAGGAGTGAAGAACGGCATCAATGCCTTTGGGAAAAAGAATTTTCTTGGCACCTTTGCCCCACCTTATGCAGTTTTAAATGACTTTGACTTCTTGACAACCTTAGACGATCGCGACTGGCGTTCTGGAATTGCGGAAGCAGTTAAAGTAGCGCTAATCAAAGATGCTAACTTCTTTGAGTTCATTCGTACCCACGCTCAGAAACTTGGCGATCGCGACATGAACACTATGCAACAGGTGATTTATCGTTGTGCCCAACTACACCTAGAGCATATTGCCAACAGTGGCGATCCCTTTGAAAAAGGTTCATCGCGTCCCTTAGATTTCGGTCATTGGGCAGCCCACAAATTAGAGCAGTTAACTAACTACAGCCTGCGTCATGGAGAAGCAGTCGCTATTGGTATTGCTTTAGATAGTACCTATTCTTACCTGCTAGGACTGATTTCTCAGTTAGAGTGGCGGCAGATAATTGATACACTCTTAGCTTTAGGATTTACCCTATACGTACCAGAACTTGCTTCAGAATCATTTCAAATAGAACATCCGAGTTGTTTGTTCCAAGGGCTAAGCGAGTTTCGGGAACACTTAGGTGGACAATTGACAATAATGCTTTTACCAAGCCTGGGAAAAGGAATTGAGGTTCACGAGGTTAACTTGTCGTTATACAGGCAAGCAATTTCACTGTTAGCAATGACTTATTAAGTAAGTAGGCGGATAAATTTCCAAATTGGCTCGTAGTTGCGCTTCAGCGCGCTCTTAGTTTATTTCCGCCCACCTACTTAGCTACCAACTTAAAAAGCTTTAGATAATTGCCAATTAATATTTACCTAAAAAATGAAAACAGGAATAAATAATAATTTCCACTTGACTTATTGCACAAACATTCATCCTGGTGAAGAATGGAGTCAAGTCTTTGCTAATTTAAAACACTACATTCCAGATTTAAAGGCAAGGTTAGCCCCAGATAAACCCTTCGGGATTGGTTTGCGCTTAGCAGACGTAGCTTCCAGAGAACTGCTTGCTTCGGGATTGGCTAATTTTCAGTCATGGTTGGCAGAACTTGATCTCTACGTATTTACTTTAAATGGCTTTCCTTATGGTGGATTCCATCAGCAAGTTGTCAAAGACCAGGTTTATGCACCAGATTGGTCTGAGCAAAGGCGGTTAGAATACTCGGTAAGACTGGTAAACATCTTAGCAGAACTCTTACCGTCCGAAATGGAAGGTAGCATTTCCACACTGCCATTGTCATACAAACCTTGGTTTAAAGGAAATCAACTTTTCCAAACATCTGTTCAAGAGAGTGCCACTCACCACATAACCCAAGTGGTGGCAGAAATGGCTCGCATACGTAATGACACAGGATTATTACTGCACCTCAATTTAGAACCAGAACCAGATGGATTAATTGAAAATGCTGCCGAAGTCATTGATTACTTCCAAACGCATTTACTACCAAATGGTGGATCTTATTTAGCCTCGCATCTTGGAATTCCCTTAGAGGCGGCTGAAGTTCTTTTACTAAATCATGTACGGGTTTGTTACGACACTTGCCATTTCGCCGTGGAGTATGAAGATCCGGCATCAGTTTTTCAGCAATTTCAAGCTGTCGGAATTCAAATTGGCAAAATTCAGATTAGTGCGGCTTTGCAGGTGAACATTCCCACTGATATCAACCAACGCCGCCTGGTTGAGGAACGGTTACGTCCTTTTGCCGAATCTACGTATTTACACCAGGTAATTGCCCGCGAGCCTAACGGTCACTTGCATCATTATCCAGACTTGGAAACGGCATTGCCAAAGCTAGAAACTACCACGGACACTGAGTGGCGGATTCACTTCCACGTCCCAATTTTTATCCACGATTACCAACTGTTGCATTCCACTCAAGATGATATTGTGACTGTGTTAAAACTAATACAAAACAATAATATCTGTAACCATCTGGAAATAGAAACTTACACTTGGGAAGTATTACCTCAACAGATGAAGATGGATTTGTCAACATCAATTGAACGGGAATATGAGTGGGTTTTGAAACATTTATATTCTCGTTCTCTTCATTCAAGTGCAGTTTAGAAAAACCGCCAAATATTGTATGTAGGGGCGAACAACCGTTCGCCCTTACTTTCGGTGTTGTTCGCTCCTACAGTTAATAAGCTTAATTAAAATAATTCCTATCATCATATGCATAAAACCGTTGTTCTTAATGTAGTAGGATTGACACCTAGTCTATTAGGTAAATACACACCGTTGCTCTCCCGTTGGGCAACGCGCGGGAAATCTGTTCCCATTTCCCCGGTGTTACCTGCTGTCACCTGTTCGGTTCAAGCAACTTATCTCACAGGGAAAATGCCAACAGAGCATGGCATTGTCGCTAATGGCTGGTATTTCCGCGATGAGTGTGAAATTAAGTTTTGGCGACAGTCTAACAAACTGCTGAGGGCTCCCAAAATATGGGATATGGCACGCGAGCTTGATCCATCCTTCACCTGCGCCAATTTATTCTGGTGGTACAACATGTACTCAACGGTTGACTATGCAGTCACTCCGCGACCGATGTATCCGGCTGATGGTAGGAAAATTCCCGATATTTATACGCAGCCACAGGAATGGCGATCGCACCTCCAAACCGAACTCGGTCAGTTTCCCCTATTCAATTTTTGGGGTCCCAACACATCGATTCGTTGTTCGCAGTGGATTGCTGACTCAGCCAAGTGGGTAGAAGAACAGAGTAATCCAACGCTGACATTAATTTATCTGCCGCATTTAGACTATTGCTTGCAAAAGTTTGGTCCCGACCAAAATCTGATCGCAAAAGATTTACTAGAAATTGATACTCTTTGCGGCGATTTGATTGCCTACTATGAAGATCGCGGTGCTCAAGTCATTGTTTTGTCGGAATATGGAATCACTTCTGTCTCTCAACCCATCCATTTAAATCGGATGCTGCGGGAAAATGGTCTACTTAGCGTACGGTCTGAACTGGGGCGAGAACTGCTCGATCCAGGAGCAAGCTTCGCATTTGCTGTCGCCGATCATCAGATTGCTCATGTTTATGTTAACGATCCTTTCTATATCCCCAAGGTGCGATCGCTGTTAGAAGAAACGGATGGAGTTGCCCGTGTTTTAGATGATACCGAAAAGCCATCCTACCATCTGGATCATCCGCGATCAGGAGAGTTGGTGGTGATCGCTCAACCAAATGCTTGGTTCACTTACTATTACTGGCTTGATGACCGTCGCGCTCCCGATTTTGCCAGGACAGTTGATATCCACCGCAAGCCGGGTTATGACCCTGTAGAACTTTTCCTAGACCCGACAATCAACCTGACCAAGCTGAAAATCGCTCTGAAACTACTAAAAAAACAGCTTGGTTTTCGCTATTTGATGGATGTTATTCCAATAGAAGCTTCCTTAGTACGTGGTTCTCACGGTTGTTTCCCAAACAGTGATGAAGAGGGACCATTATTTATCACAGGACTTAGTCACTTACTTCCTGACCAACCTATTCAAGCAGTTGATGTTTGTCAGTTAATCCTTGAGCATCTTAACGTCTAAATCAACGTGAGTTCGACGAACTAAAAAACGGCCCAATAAGGTAAATGGTCAAACCTTACTAAATTTAAATGCGTTTGCCCTGCCATGCAAGTTTATTTGCACTCTTCAGATTATTTTGTATACCTTTTTAGAAGGATGATTTTTCTAACTATAGAAGGAGGCGAAAAAACCTTTTATAGTAGTGTAAGCTCAAGCACAAATACAAAAATGAATATCCAACAAAACTGCTGTATCTATCAAAAAATTGTTCATTTATCTTTTTGTAAGATTTAGTAGGCTTAAGTAGGCTTAAGTTCAGAAAGAGTAAAATTCAGATTTCAACATATCCTGGTAGTATCAAGGGTGTTGACTGTTGACATTTACCAGTCATCAGTCAGAGTTCTTTACGTCTATGAGTGGTGCTTAGTTGTAAGAGAAGTTTCTCGTACCTTGACGAAAAGCTCATACTATAAGTAGAACATAAAAGTTTCAAAATATAACTTTGTAGTAACTCATGTTGAAACCAGGATATCTTCGATCTGAGATATCTGTGTCAGGCTGCCCCTTTATAAGGGTTGTACATCTACCTCTAATATTCATCAGAGAAATAGCCCATGATTCTCGAAACCCACTCCTATATAACCCTTGGCGGTATTCATGTATCTCGATCTATCAGTGAAGTCAAGATGGACACTGCGGTGGAAGAGATTTTGTTTTATCTTGATTCTCAACGTGGAGGCTTGCTGAAGAGCAGCTATGAATATCCAGGGAGATACAAGAGATGGGCGATCGGATTTGTCAATCCACCATTGGAAATCACTTCCAGGGAGAATACTTTCAAACTGACAGCGCTTAACAATCGTGGGGTAGTACTGCTACCAATACTTCTAGAGCGTTTGTGCCTGCATGAGCAGCTTGAAGTTGTCACGCAAGATAAAAACTGTATTATTGGCAAAGTGAAGGCGGCAACGCAACTATTTGCCGAAGAAGAGCGCAGCAAACAACCTTCAGCTTTCACTGTCATCCGTGAAATATTAGATATTTTCTTTAGTAGTGAAGATGAGCATCTGGGACTTTATGGTCCATTTGGCTACGACTTAGTATTCCAGTTTGAACCGATTCCCAAACGCCTCTCCCGTCCGGCAGATCAACGGGACTTAGTGCTGTACCTACCAGATGAACTAATAGTTGTTGACTACTACGTGCAACGCGCTTATCGGATTCAGTATGAATTAGAAACAGCGCATGGTAGCACGAATCATCTCCCCAGGACGGGTGAATCAGTTGATTATCGAGGGAAGCGTCTTGTTCCGGAGCAAAAGTCCGACCACGAAAAAGGTGAGTATGCAAAACTTGTAGAGGTCGCACTAGATTATTTCCGTCGGGGCGATTTATTTGAAGTTGTTCCCAGTCAAAACTTTTTTGAAGCCACCGAGGAATCACCAAGCACGCTATTTAGAACTTTACAGCACATTAATCCCAGTCCCTACGGTTTCATCTTTAACCTTGGTGGGGAGTATCTAATTGGTGCATCTCCAGAAATGTTTGTACGGGTAGAAGGCAGGCGCGTGGAAACCTGTCCGATTAGTGGCACCATCAGCCGAGGACAAGATGCCCTTGGCGATGCCGAGCAAATTCGTCAGCTACTGAACTCAGGTAAAGAAGAAGCTGAGCTGACAATGTGTACTGACGTAGATCGGAACGATAAATCACGGATTTGTGAACCAGGATCGGTCAGAGTTATTGGTCGTCGCCAGATAGAATTATACAGTCACTTGATTCACACTGTGGATCATGTCGAAGGTTTAATGCGATTGGAGTTTGATGCCTTGGATGCATTTCTGACCCATACTTGGGCAGTTACAGTGACAGGCGCACCCAAACGGTCGGCAATGCAGTTTATCGAACAACGCGAGCGGAGTTCCCGGCGTTGGTATGGTGGAGCCGTTGGCTACTTAAGCTTCAATGGTGATTTTAATACTGGATTGATTTTGCGGACAATTCGCCTCCAAGATTCGATCGCTGAAGTGCGAGTTGGTGCTACAGTACTTTATGATTCTGTACCAGCAGCAGAAGAACTTGAAACTCTGACCAAAGGTGCGGCTTTATTTGAAACAATTCGCCGTGCCAAGCATCTAGCAGAGTCTGAGGAATGTCTCCCAGGAAAATTGTGCACATGTATCCCAAATGTTGAATCAGGTACGCGCGTCTTACTGATTGATTATGAAGACTCATTCGTACATACATTAGCTAATTACATTCGCTCTTGTGGTGCGATCGTCACAACACTACGTCATGGCTTTTCGGAATCAGTTTTCGATAGAGAACGCCCTGACTTAGTTGTTTTATCTCCAGGTCCTGGTAGACCCAAAGATTTTCAAGTCCCACAGACAGTTGCTGCCTGTATAGAACGCCAAATTCCATTGTTTGGAGTTTGTCTCGGATTGCAAGGCATAGTAGAAGCCTTTGGCGGAGAACTAGGCGTTCTTGACTATCCCCAACACGGTAAATCCTCAAAGATATTTGTCACAGAACCTCAATCCATTCTGTTCAAAGAATTACCACCATCCTTTTGTGTTGGTAGATACCACTCGTTATTTGCACTACCGCAAAAAATGCCAACAGAACTAAAAGTCACAGCAATTTCTGCTGATGGTGTGATTATGGCGATTGAGCATCAGACTCTTCCAATTGCTGCAGTGCAGTTTCATCCAGAATCCATCATGACTCTAGAAGGAGAAGTCGGTTTAGCAATTATTAAAAACGTGGTGTGTACATTGACCCAAGCAAAAGAGTCAGTAGTTGTTAGTTAGAACAAAGGAGTAGGGGCGGGTTTAATTTAGATAACATCTAGGTAGATCCGATATGATGTCAAACCCGCCCTTACAAGAGTTAGAATTCTCCCTCTCCCCCTCTAAATTTATGATCGACTTAGTTGTTAGCTCTCGCCACATTCTCGAAGAGATTGTGAGATACAAGAAGCTTGAAGTTGCACAAATGCGGCAGAACTTGCCTATGGTTGCGTTGCAGGAGCAGTTAACTGCGGCTCCGACGCGGAATTTTCTCAAAGCTTTACAGGAAAGTCCTTATAAACCCAGCTTAATTGCTGAGGTCAAAAAAGCATCACCAAGTCGTGGCACGATCAGGGCTGACTTTGATCCGGTGGCGATCGCTCTTGCATATGAAAGAGGTGGCGCTGCTTGTCTATCCGTCCTCACCGATCAAAAGTTCTTTCAAGGCAGCTTTGACAATCTACGTGCTATCAGACAACAGGTGGCATTACCGCTTCTGTGCAAAGAGTTCATCATCGATCTCTACCAAATTTATCTAGCTAGAGTTGCGGGTGCAGATGCTGTACTGTTAATTGCTGCCATTTTGTCCGATGAACAACTTCAGGACTTTTTGCGAGTGATTCACGATCTGGGGATGAATGCTTTGGTCGAAGTCCACACCGAATCGGAACTGGATCGGGTGCTAAGACTGGACGACGTTCGCTTAATCGGGATTAACAACCGAAATTTGCAAGATTTTACGCTGGATGTGACTATCACTTCTTCACTCTTAGCACAGCGACAAGCGCAGTTGCATAGTTTTGGCATTACAGTCGTAAGTGAATCTGGTTTGTATACAAGAAGTGATTTATCTTTTGTGGCAGAAGCAGGTGCGCGTGCCGTTCTGATAGGAGAATCTCTGATAAAACAAAATGATATCGAGCAGGCAGTGCATAACTTGCTAGATAATCCTGTATGAGAATAAAGGGAGCAGATGATAATTTGAATCTAGTCTCTCCCCATCAAAACACATTGTTCGGGTTTCATCGCCTGGTTAAAACGCAGGATCGGATTTCCGATCCTATTGAACTCACGTTTAATTAAGCCGATTATCGAGTGGAACATTTCCGCTCTCCTAAAACTGCTCAAGTGAGTACAATGTTTAAGGCGAATGGCAAAGGTTTGCGTAGTAAAATTAGTAGTAGTTAATAGTAAAAATATCGAATAACAACACTCAACAACTAACAATTAACATAATATCCGACAATTCCCCAATTCCCCAATCAACAACTAACAACTAACAACTAACATCCAATAACAATGACATCAATTTCCCAGCGCTTTCAATCTTTACGAACTCACCACCAGTGCGCCCTGATTCCTTTTATTACAGCCGGAGACCCTGATTTAGAAACCACTAAAGAAGCTTTGCTGATTTTAGATCGCAACGGTGCTGACTTCATCGAACTGGGTGTTCCCTACTCCGATCCCTTAGCAGATGGTCCTGTGATCCAAGCAGCAGCAACTCGTGCTTTGCAGAAAGGGACTAAATTAGAACATGTGTTGGAGTTAGTGACAAATGTCAGTCCTAACTTACAAGCACCCATAATTCTATTTATTTACTATAATCCAATCTTGAACCGGGGCATTAAGTCGTTTTTAGCACAAATAGCTCATGCCGGAGTACGGGGTTTGGTAGTGCCTGATTTACCTTTGGAAGAGGCTGAAGAATTAATCAAAGCTGCTGCTAATGTGGGAATTGATGTCATTTTACTGGTCGCTCCTACGAGTTCCAAAGAGCGGATCGAAGCAATTACTCAGTATTCTCAAGGATTTATTTATCTTGTGAGTGTAACTGGTGTTACAGGTATGCGCGCTCAAATCCAAGATCGCGTGAAGAATTTACTAACGGAAATGCGCAGCGTCACTGATAAACCGATTGGCATTGGCTTTGGGATCTCTGGAAGCGAACAGGCACGTCAGGTTATGGATTGGGGTGCAGATGCTGTGATTGTTGGCAGTGCTTTTGTCAAACGATTATCAACTGGTAGTCCAAAAGAAGGACTGCAAGCGGTTGAACAACTTTGTCAAGAACTAAAAGTAGCTATTACGCCAGTACCTTTACAAAAAGTCAGTGTTTAGCACCGAAGCGTATCAATGACTTGTCAACGTCATAGCTGTATGTAAGTGTGTAGCATGGAGATTGTCATGCTTCACGCTCCTTCATGAAAATGAAAGTAAAAGTAATTTATTAGTCAGAGGGTTTTAACCAGTGGTAAGTACACCAGACATAAAAAATGTAGCATCTTCAACTCAAGTTCCTGATTCTTTAGGGAGATTTGGACAGTTCGGGGGTAAGTACGTCCCTGAAACCTTAATGCCTGCATTAAGTGAGTTGGAAACAGCGTTTCATAAATATAGCAACGATCCCAACTTCCAAACTGAACTGCAAGGTCTCATGCGAGACTACGTGGGAAGACCTAGTCCATTGTATTTTGCCGAACGCCTGACATCACATTATGCCAAACCTGATGGGACAGGAGCACAAATATATCTAAAGAGGGAAGATTTAAATCATACAGGCGCTCATAAAATTAATAATGCTTTGGCTCAAGTATTACTGGCAAAGCGAATGGGCAAGCAGCGCATTATTGCTGAGACTGGTGCTGGACAACACGGAGTCGCAACTGCTACTGTGTGCGCTCGGTTCGGCTTGCAATGCGTGATCTACATGGGTGTTCAGGATATGGAACGGCAATCCCTGAACGTGTTTCGGATGCGGCTGATGGGAGCAAAGGTGCAACCAGTAGAAGCTGGTACTGGAACTCTCAAGGATGCCACTTCCGAAGCTATCCGAGATTGGGTCACGAATGTGGAGACAACTCACTACATTTTGGGTTCTGTGGCTGGACCTCATCCTTATCCAATGCTGGTACGTGATTTCCATAGAATTATCGGTCAGGAAACACGCATTCAGTGTCAGGAGAAATGGGGAGGACTACCAGATATTCTCTTGGCTTGTGTTGGTGGTGGTTCCAACGCCATCGGACTATTTTATGATTTCTTGAATGATGCATCTGTACGCATCATTGGAGTTGAGGCGGCAGGTGAAGGCACTAACACTCAAAAGCACGCAGCAACTCTGACACTAGGAAGAGTCGGTGTATTACACGGTGCTATGAGTTATTTATTGCAAGATGATGATGGTCAGGTGATTGAAGCGCATTCAATTAGTGCAGGACTTGATTATCCTGGTGTCGGTCCGGAGCATAGCTATCTTAAAGATATTAAGCGTGCTGAATACTACAGTGTTACAGATGCTGAAGCATTAGACGCATTCCAGCGTGTGGCGCAGTTAGAAGGAATTATCCCAGCGTTAGAAACTGCTCATGCTTTCGCTTATCTAGATTCGCTTTGTCCACAGCTTGATGGCAGTCCCAAGATTGTGATCAACTGCTCTGGTAGAGGCGATAAGGATGTACAAACCGTTGCCAAGGTTTTGAATTATTAGTTATTGGTCATTAGTCATTGGTCCTGCGTAATTAGTAAGTTAATACTTATTTGCTTAATTATTCCCTCAGTAGAAAATAGCAGGGGGTTTGGGTTGTGAGATGAGTATTTATCATGTGTGCTGGTATCGGCAGTTCATGAGGGGTACTTACAAATTACGAAGAACCAAGGACTTTGGATAAATCACAACTAACCACTAACAACTAACCACTAATAATATGATTGCTGTCACTCCTCCAATTGAGAACATTCCCCAGACTTCTGATTCTGATTGGTCTGCTTTGTTGCAACAATTACTCGACAGGCGATCGCTCTCGGTTGCCCAAGCAGGCGCTCTGATGCGAGGATGGCTGGCATCGGAGATTCCTCCAGTCCTATCAGGCGCGATTTTGACAGCAATTCAAGCAAAAGGAGTGTCCACAGAAGAATTAGTCGGCATGGCTGGTGTGTTACAATCTCAATTGACACAAGGACAGTCTGCTACTTCTTCACTCAGCACTCAGCACTCAGCACTCAGCACTCTAATTGACACCTGTGGAACAGGAGGAGACGGAGCTTCAACCTTCAATATTTCTACAGCTGTTGCTTTTGTTGCTGCAACTGCTGGGGTCAAAGTTGCTAAGCATGGCAATCGTTCCGCATCCAGTAAAGCTGGTTCTGCTGATGTGTTAGAAGCTTTGGGGATCAATCTCAACGCCAGCCCGGAGAAAGTCAGATCCGCAGTTGATGAAATTGGCATCACCTTTTTGTTTGCTCCTGGATGGCATCCAGCACTCAAAGCAGTTGCCGCTTTGAGAAAAACTTTGAAAGTACGTACCATTTTTAATCTGTTGGGTCCTTTGGTCAATCCGATGGCACCAACAGGGCAGATTATTGGTGTGTACGATCCATTGCTGGTGGAAACAATAGCTAAAGCTTTGTCACAACTAGGAGTTCGTCGTGCGATCACTGTGCATGGAAGAGAGCGGTTAGATGAGGCAGGATTAGCAGATTTAAATGACTTAGCTGTCGTTGAGAATCAACAAGTACATTGTATGGTACTCAATCCGACTGAACTCGGTTTAACTCCTGCACCAACGGCGGCCTTAGTCGGTGGAGATGTGCTTGAAAATGCGGAAATCTTAAAGGCAGTACTACAAGGTAAAGGTACTCAAGCGCAACAGGACGTAGTCGCTTTAAACGCCGCGCTTGCTTTAGAAGTCGGCGAGGCGATTGATGGAACCACTGATATTTTAGAACGATTTGCTACTGGTATTGCCACTGCTAAGGAAATTCTCCAAAGCGGTGAAGCTTGGAAAAAGCTAGAACAACTCGCCAAATTTCTTAATTAGTTAATGGTTAATGGTTAATGGTTAATAGTTAATGGTTAGGAGTCGCTAACAAAAACTAACAATCAACAATCAACAATCAACAATCAACAATTAACAATCAACCATACAGAGGTTAAAATTCCATGATTGTAGTTATTAAAGGTGGCACACCTGCTGAAGAAGTGACTCGGATCGCCCTAGATTTGCATCAAACTTGGGGAGTCACAGTAGAAAAAAGCGTCGGTGAACACAAAGTTATTCTCGGTTTAGTTGGCGATACTGCTACCCTGGATCGGATGCAAATTCAGAATAGCAGCCCTTGGATTGAGCAAGTATTGCGAGTAGAGAAACCTTTCAAGCGGGTGAGTCGAGAATTCCGTCATGGCGAAGCTAGCTCTGTTGTTGTATCTACACCGAATGGTGACATTCATTTCGGTGAGCAGCATCCAATTGTGCTAACTGCTGGACCTTGCTCGGTTGAGAATGAAGAGATGATTGTGGAGACGGCAAAGCGGGTTAAGGCAGCCGGAGCCCATTTCCTACGTGGCGGAGCTTACAAACCTCGCTCTTCGCCTTATGCATTTCAAGGACATGGTGAAAGTGCTTTAGATTTGTTAGCAGCAGCCCGTGAAGCTACAGGTTTGGGCATCATCACAGAACTGATGGATGCTGCCGATTTGTCAGTCGTGGCTAGGACTGCTGATATTATCCAGATCGGAGCGAGGAATATGCAAAACTTCTCGTTACTCAAAAAGGTAGGCGCTCAAGGCAAACCTGTGCTGCTTAAGCGAGGTATGGCAGCTACGATTGATGAGTGGTTGATGGCAGCAGAATATCTTCTGGCAGCAGGAAATCAGAATGTAATTCTTTGCGAGCGCGGTGTGAGAACTTTTGATGCCAAATATACTCGCAACACTTTAGATCTGTCAGTGATTCCTGTCTTGAGAACACTCACACACCTACCAATTATGATTGACCCCAGTCATGGTACGGGTAAATCTGAGTATGTTCCAGCTATGGCAATGGCAGCGATCGCCGCAGGTACAGATTCGTTGATGATTGAAGTTCACCCCAATCCGGCGAAAGCTTTATCTGATGGACCTCAATCTCTGACTCCTGAAAAGTTTGACCGTTTGGTTCAGGAAATGTCCGTCATTGGCAAAATCGTTGGTCGTTGGTCAGATCAACCTGCTTTGGTTTCTGCTATTTAGTCGGCTATCAGCTATCAACAGTCGCTCTGTCAGCACAAATGAGTGAAGCCCTTTTTTACAGATTGACATCAGACACCAACGTACAGCAGTTTTCACATTGATGGATTACGTCACTAGTGCAACAAGGCAAAAGTAAAAAGTCAAAAGGCACTCATAATGAAATCCTTATATATCAAGCTTTTGGTTTGAGATTTACTGGTAAGTTATTTCAGCCAGCCTGCACTAGTGTACGGGCTTTCTTTGGGATCATATCGGATGTACCCAGATATCATCTAGATTAATATTGCCTTTAAGTAGGTAGGCGGGAAAATTTACAACTATATAACGAAATGTAAAATCTCTGAAATTGGCTCGTAGTTGCGCTTTAGCGCTCTTAACAGCAACAAACCATTTTCGGTTTATTTCCGCCCACCTACTTATCTGTGGTCCATACATCTGAAAATGCCTGTAATAATGGAACGCCAGTCACCATGCGGATTTTTTCTGTAAGTGACCGATACAAAAAAGGGATGCAAGCCCCGCGCATTCATTTATGGAAAATGAAAAACATGTCCGCTCGAGACGCACAGCGATCCGCGAATACTACGTCCTTACTTCAAGCCCCTAAATTTATTTATGGGGTTTTGACTTTTGAATGAGTGACTTTTGACTCTTGAGAAGCGACTGACTGGCTTGCTGTTTGAATGAAATACAGGCTGATAGCTGATTGCTGACATTATTTCGCTACAGTAAGATATTTTTAATATTTTTTGCTCAAGATAAAAAACATTCAAATTCTGTAAGCATTCAGCTATTAGCAGTCGTGCCCTCAGCTTCGGAAAGAGATTTTGTCGAAATAGTTGACATCACTCGATTTCTTAAAAGTCATACAGGCGAAGAGCGATAATGGCTCAGGACTGATTGCTTACCAAATTATTACATAAATATCTAAAGATTTGATAAGTATATCCAAAGAAACTCTATTGTATTTATAGTTAAAAATTCTTAAATTTATTATTAGTTAGTAGCGTAAAATACATTTCCTTAGGATTCTTATAATTTTTTGGGTTAAATGCTTTAAATAGGTTTGGACAAAAAGACATCAATATGTAAACAAATATTGATTTGCTGTAAAACCTAATAGAAGCTAACTCCTAAGCATTAATAGCCCCAATGCATAGTTGTGTGTCTTAACGGAAACTTACTTACAAAGCAGGCAACAGACTTTTCTGAATCAAGTAAATACTACTTTATCCGGCGATTAAAACGCAAAAAAAAATTAAAGAAGCAGGTTTTTTGTCTATTTAATTTACCTGTGTTTAAGCGATTACCCTGACAATTCGAGGATTATTCCTAATGGCAACTGACAACTTAAATGGTGGCAACTCATCTACTAGTGGTAATGGCGATAGCGTCCTGAAAGACTCTCCTTGGGGTCGCTTGAGTGAAGTTACTTCTTTGGATAATGTATCAGCCGGCTTTGCAAGTGCCACTGGTAATCAGTCTGGTGGTGCTGGTGCTACTAATAGTAGTAGTGGTGATAGCCCGTATGGCGGGAATCCCTTTGCTAACTTTGGTAACCCAAATGCTAGTGGCAATGTGTTCACTGGTGGTACAAACCCTTGGGCTAGTCTCAACAACTCTGGCGGTGGCGGGAACACTGGCAGCAGCCCAGTCAGCGGTGGTGACACTAGTGGCAGTAACCCGTTTGGTGGCGGTAACACTGGCAGCAGTTCAGTTGGCGGTAACCCGTTTGGTGGTGGTAGCTCCTCTAGTGCTGACACTAGTGGCGGCAGTGCTGGAAGTTTTGGTGGCGGTAGTACTAGCAGTTCTGGTAGTGGCAACTTCGGTGGCATCGATTTTGGAAGCGCAAGCCAGTCTGTATCGTTTCAGGACAGGGTTCAAACTGACCAACTAGTTAACTCCAGCCTCAGCGAAAATGGTGTCAGTGTACCTACCAGTGTCTTCAGTGGTGGTAGCAGTAACCCGTTTGATCCCGGTTTTAACCCGTCGAATAGTGGCAGCAACTCCAGTGGTGGCAGCCCAGTTGTTGCTAGCCCTATGGACGCTGGTAACTCCGGTGGTAGCAGCTCAATAGGCGGCAGCAACTCCGGTGGTGGTAACCCATTTGGTGGCGGTAATAATGGTGACGGTGTGGCTCAGGTGTCACCCTTTGATCAGCTAGAACAAAACTTAAACGACTACTTTAAGCCTTTTAGTAATGGCGGCACCCCTGATGCTAGCCAGTTTGGCGATCCTGGTAAAATTAACCCGTTTAACGCTAACCTCAGTGGCAGCAGCTCTCCTGTAAATAGCGATATTTCAGCTGATGATACACGCAACTCCTTGTTGAGTAGTATTGATACCACAAATACAGATACGTTGGGAGCGCAGATAGAGAACAAAGTTGTTAGCCTAACTGACTCCTCAAATGGTACGCAGACTGTAGGTGGTAATGCGCCAATTGCAGTTGATAACACTCCATCTGGGAATGATAGCGTATTCCCGCAATTAGCTTCCAATGATGGCAGCAATCTAGCTCAAACTTCACCCATTGCTGACACTTCTAACCAGTTGGTTGATGGTAGCAGCACAAATGCTGGTGACCAAAACCCCTCTTTAGAGGACTTCAATAATTTCTTGAGTGCCGCTCAAAGTGGTGATGACTCACTAATTGGTAGCTCTATACCTGATGGAACCCCCTCGTTTGTTGCGGATGCCATTAAGGGTAACGCCTCAACAATTGCTAACACTATCGGACAAAACCAGAACCAAGGAAGTAACTTTACTGGTGGTGGTAGCAACGATGGTAACTCAATATTTGCTGGTGGCTCCCAAAACACCCAAGACTACTCCGCTCAGGTAGCTTACTATCAAGGTCTTACCAGTCAGTTTCAGCAAAACCCCCAAGATGCTGCCCAGACATTTCTAGGTGATAACCAGTCTAGTGGTGCCAGTAATCCATTCGGTGGTGGTACCAGCAATCCATTCGGTGGTGGTGGCAGCCCATTTGGTGCTTAAGGTTTGACTTTGAACGTTGAAATGTCGGGTTAACCACTTAACTTTTTACCCGCATAAGTGCCATTCGTCTAAGTAAATAGCCTGCTTTTAAAAAACGAAGAACAAACTCAAAAAGCCGGCTATTTTTTTGACGTTTTTCTGTACTGCAAGATTGTTGTCCAAAAAGTAAGGAGTATTTTTAATGGCTAGTTTACCTGTAAACACCAATGATAGTGCTGGCAATGCATCCACTGACTCAAATAGTTCGTCAAATGGTACCGTTAATCAGTCTGGTAATAATCTAAAAGACTCACCCTTCGGTCCCTTAGCGGAAGTTGTTGGTGAAGATAACTTAGGTAGCATTTTCAGTGGTTTGTCTGGTGGAGACAGCAGTTCTGGTGGAGGCAATGCTATTGCTGGCGGCAGTAACAGCAGTAGCCCCTATGGTGGTGATCCCTTTGCTAATTTTGGCAACCCGAATGCAACTGGCAGTGTGTTAACTGGTGGTACAAACCCTTGGGCTAGTCTTAACAACTCTAGTGATAACGGTAACACTGGCAGCAATTCAGTTAGCGGTGGCGATACCAGTGGCAGTAATCTCTTTGGTAGCGACACCAGTGGCAGTAACCCCTTTGGTGGCGGCACCAGTGGCAGTAACCCATTTGGTGGCGGCACCTCCAGTGGCGGCAGTCCGTTTAGTGCTGATACTAGTGCTGGCAGCACAGTTGGTGGCAGCAACTCCAGTGGCGGCAGTCCGTTTGCTACTAATACTAGTGCTGGCAGCACAGCTGGTAGTAACTCTAGTGGCAGCAATTCATTCGGTGGCGGTAGCCCAGTTAGCGGTGCTGACACTAGTAGCGGTAGTCCGTTTGGCGGTGGGAACTCCAGTAGTGGCAGCCCAGTTAGCAGTGCTGATACTAGTGGCAGTAACCCGTTTAGTGGTGGGAACTCCAGTGGCCCAGTAAGCGGTAGTGATAGTTCTTCTGGCAATGGCATTCATTTTAGTGGCAATTATTCTGCTACTGGGAACTCTTTTAGTGGTGGTCAGCTGGTTGGTAGCAATTATATCTGGGGCTATGAATTTGGTAGTAATAGTAGTTCCTCTACTAAAACCACAGATAAGTCTATTACCAGTCTTGGCAACGTAATCATTGGCAGTGGTCAATGGATCACCGATGGAAACAGCACACCAAGTGCGTTTACCTCAATGATGTCGGATTTTCTCAAGGGTAAGCTTGACTCCGTCATATCCAAACTGGAGGCGAGATTACCTGTAAGTAATGATCCCGTGTCAGATAGTGGTAACCCCTTTGCTGATGGAAAAAACCCATACGGTCAAGGCAATCTGCCTTCAGTAACAACTGCTAGTGGTAGCAACTCGTTTGTCGATGGGAGCAACTCATTGACAGGTGGTAGCAACCCGTTTGCAGGTAGTGACGGTTTGCCCCAGCAATCATCCTTCGATGTCACGAAGATGATTTTTGGTGACAGCTTATCATCCTTAACTGGTAATGGTGGCGATGGCAGTAGCCCAACATTATCAGCTACAGATATCTTGAAGAGTGTCCAAGGCAGTATCTCAAGCTTCTCAACTTCATTAGATGGCATGTTTGCTAGTGGTAACACTTCACCACTGCAAAAACCCTCTGACTTGTTGAACCTGTTCCGGGCTGATATGTACAGCTTTAATAATGGTATTAACAGTGCAGCGGGATCTGCTGCTAGTGACTCAGGAGCAACTGCAAGCAACTCGAACGCAAGTCAGAACAACTTGTTTGCTAGCCTGTTTGGTGGTAGTAGTGTTAGTAGTGCTAGCAACCCATTTGCTAGTCTCATAAGCAGTGGTGGGCAAATACCCTTTAATCTCTTGAACGTCGCCCTTAATGGTCTGTTACCCTTCAATGGTTCTGACAACGTGTTCAGTACTAGTGATGGGGAGTTACCAATCGGTCATGGTAACCAAGACTTTGGTAGTGGTAATGCAGCGCTCGGCAACGCTAACTGGAACTACGGAAATAACAACGCAACCATCGGTAATGGCAACTGGGATTGGGACTCCAGTAAGAACAATGCTACTATCGGTAATGGCAACTGGAATCTAGACAATAGTCATGACAACAGAACCGTTGGTAATGCCAACTGGTATTGGAACTCCACCAGTAATAACACAGCCCTTGGAAATGGCAATTGGCACTTTGGAAACAATGACACAACCATTGGTAACGGTAACTGGGATTATGGTAGTAATAATACAGTCATTGGTAATGGCAACTCGGTCTTCACTAATAACAGCATAGTTATTGGTGATGGCAACTGGTCTGTTGTTATTGACAAATCAGATGCTAAAGCTAGCGGCGTTCTTGCCGATGTGCAGAGCATCTTAGATCAGACTCTGGGAGTCAAGGGTAGTGCTAACAATCTAGTTGATTCCTTTATAAGCAAAATGGGTGAAGCTTTCCAACCTTTAACAGGTGATCTCAGTTCATCAGGTTTGGATAGCTATAACAAGCTCTTGCTCTCCCACAATACCTCTGCTGGAACAACTGCGGCTATTTAAACAAAATAGCGGTTCTGATACGAATGGCACGCTCAATAAGGTGGAAGTACGAAAAAATAAACCTTGTAGCCTTTGGTTTAATACCAAATTGAAAAAAGAATGCGACAGATGCCTATGTAGGGGCGAACGGCTGTTCGCCCTTACGATTGATTCATCTGTTGCAAACATTTTTGAAATTGGTATAATTGTGCGATAAACGGGTGGTTGACAACTCCCCTTCCCTAAAGACCTTGTCATTACCAACATCTTTTAAAGTATTGGACTTTGGACAAAAAGAGGTTAGTTCGCGAATATTCCGACTTTGTTGGCGAATTCATGTAGCGGCATTTTTTGGCGAGAGTGCCTACGACATTTCAAGGGTTTTGGGATAGCGATGCCTGCGGCAAGCTGCGCCAACGCAATTCGCGCTCCAGAGCCAAATTTTACACAAACAAGTCTTTTTTGTCCAAAGTCCAACAAGTATGAGACACCTTCTGAAACCTGTCAACATTGATTGTAGTACTAGAGGTTTGTTATCCTGTTGCATATTTTAGACTTCTGCTGACTTCAGTCTTCTTACTATTGATGTAAGCGTTTTCGGTAAACAAAGGCACACAATTGCTAACATTGAAAGCTGCTGCTAATTCAACATCTAACTCAAATGTTTGTCGCAATTTCTACAGAAGTTGAGAAAGATAGAATATCGACTATAACAATGACATCACTAATGGGTGCGAGTTGAGAAACACCTTGTATACCCCACTCGAGTGCGTAGGTCAAATTCTGCTTGGTCGTAAATCATTTTTAGTTGTCTTGCCCTGTTGGACGGATGAGGATTTCATTGACATTAACGTGAGCAGGCTGAGTAACAGCATAAACAATTGCAGCAGCAATTTATACTTTATCTCTTTTGCTGTTTACACTTGTTTTTTCAAGAAAGCCGACTCACTGTGTAGATCAGCCCCAAGATTCTCAAGGCAATTCTTTCTTTTTGGAGAGCAATTGGATTGTGATTCGGTTTGCAGAAGAACAGGTGGTGCGGTATCCAGAATCTTGCTGTAAGCAGATTGCTAGTGCGATCGCGTTGATTGGGATAGAGCGGTATCAAGCATAAGTTTCAAGATGTGCCTGTGCCTGCTGTTCCCCGAATGCGGCAATGGACGGACGAAACGGCAGGCTAAGAAGATAGCAGGCAAGCAGTTCTTGAGCAGGGGATGCAGGGGATGCAGTTCTTGAGCAAATAGTATCAAGATTTTCGTGAATCGGTCTGATTGCCCGTACCCTCACACTTAGACAGGTAAATTATCCGTCTTTCCAGCCCACCTTCCGCACCCTAGTGATTAGTGTTCGTCGTTCGCGCAGCGTCTGGTGCTACTGAGAAGAGAAGACGTTGGCGCAGCCATCGCTTATTCAATTCTTGTTTTTCCAACCTCACTTATTGTCTCATTTGTCAATACGTAAGTCCTGGGTATAACAACTCCATAACCGAGTTCTAACAACGGTTAGCGTACACCTGATCTCAGACCCAGCGATACCCGTTTCTACCTCTAAGGATATAAGTTTGTTTAATTTTGAGATAGTAATGAGATATTAATGAGATATTCAATTGAAAAATTAATTCAGATAGAAACTTATGGCAACCGAGCAAGAACTTCAATCTCTTTTTAAGACCTTAGATCGCGATCAAGACGGCAAAGTCTCCATTCATGAGCTTTTTTTAAATCCTGGCTTAAGTGCAATCATCTCATCAGAAACAAATACCAGTAGCCCCCAGGAGTTACTAGCACGGTATGGTTCAGACGAAAACGGTAGTATTACCTTTGAAGAGTTAAAGAAAGCAGTTGAGAAAGCAAGTAATTTAACCTAGCAGTCAAAAAACCCAATACCAAATACCCAACACCTAAAATCCCTCTCTAGCCCACGCCACTATTGATGAACTCAAAGTGCATCTGCTGGGTCGTAAAACTCCAATTTGTTCTCGCGCATCCCCGTGAAGAAGTTCTACGAAATTTATGGTTGGCTTTTGGGTCGTTGATCTGTGCGTTCGCCGTTCGCGCAGCGTCTGGTGCTACTGAGAAGAGAAGGCGTTGGCGGAGCCAATTT